>CAZTWR010000236.1:321-3215 GCA_964618055.1 uncultured Pirellulales bacterium
AGCCAGGCCGGGTGCGAAAATGCCGTCATCATTTGTCAGTAATATTTGCATAAGCACATAGCATAATGAAAAAAGCTAAAAGTTAAAAGTAGAAAGTGAGACTGACGGGACAGCCTGCTCTGCACCCCGAAGGGACGCCTTAAGGCGGGATCCCGAGGACAAGCATCGCAGGAGATTGGGGATTAACTATTTTTGGTTGAATATCGAAAAATTAAGATGCGGATTTGCGCGGATTTTTTGTTATAATTGTCCAGTCTTTTTTAGAATGGTTCCGCGTGTACAAAAAACCTGCACACCCTAGACCATATTTACTATAGTGTGCTCTGAATTTTAAAAAGAAAGGCGGGATAGTTTAATTTGAAAGAAAATGAAAAAAATGCTTGTGACGCTTTTATCAAGATTTTCCTAAAGATGAAAGGTATAGAATACAGAATTGATGAATTTCCAGAGGAGATAAATAGAAATTCTCAAGATGTTGAGGTTATTTTAACCCCGAAAGATAAAAATGAACAATCTCCTAAAATTGCTGTCGAACATACTATCGTAGAAGCCCACGAAAAACAAATTGCCTATGTTAATCAATCATATGACATCGTAGGGAAAATCAATCAGAGATGCAAAGGAAAATTACCAACAAATTGTTATTTTCAACTGGACATCCCGCCAGCTCTCGTTATTGGCACAAGTAACAAAAGCAGAAATCAATTTGTCGAAGAAATATCAGGTTGGATTCCTATTGTTGCTCAATCTCTAACTATCAATCAACAGGTCTTGCGCTTATATAATAGGCACAAAGTGTGGTTAACATGTGGCGGCTCCTCTTCAAGATTGAACGGGAAAATTGGCAGAAGGCCAACAGGGCCAGAAGAAGCTGACAAAGAAAAACAAAATAGATTTCGTAGGGCGATTGAAGAAAAATTACCAAAACTTATCAAATATAAAGATAAGGGATATACCACGGCTCTTTTACTGGAAGATGTCAGCGGAAACCACAGTGACCCAGGTAACAATTTGAAGAAGCTGATACCTAATCAATATCATTCCGAATTCCAATCGAAAATAGACTACGTTGTTATATTTGGTTCCTATGAAAGGGAAATGATTATAGGTAACGTATGGAAAGAAGAATCTCAATTATATGCAGAAATTCCAGACAACCGTAGGTTCTATCAGCAATTATGGACAGCCGCCCATTAAATCAGGGCTATTGTGGTTGTTGAAAAAACATTTTTAATTTTTGCTCTTTGATTTTTAATCTTTGATTTTCTTCCTACACCCTAAACCCTACCCCCTATTTTTTCTTGACTTTTGCTCGAAAATATGTTAAAATCCGCGTCGATTTGCCAGTAGGCAAACGACAAACCGCCCCGTAGGGCACGTCTTCAGGCTAGGCAGCCTGCCCCCAAGGGGGTCCAAGTCAAACAATCTATTAAATCGATTATCCGTTTTCTGGCGTTAGCCATCCCTTATGGGAGTGCTTCGGATTTATCTCCGCTCTTTGTCTGCCTTGAGCAGAAAAATCAATCAAATGCGCAGTGGGTTGAGAGCAAAAATCCATTTTTTCAAAAAATTTTTACTCCTTTTCTCACATCGAGTTACAAAAATCGGGAATCGAGAATCAAGAACCTTTTTCGCATCAAATGCACAAGTTCGCCTACTAAGGAGGACCGTCTTTTTATGAAACTAAGAACAATAAACAATAAACTATTAGCTATGAACAACGAACTATTAACAATGAACTTCGTTCAATCAACATTGAACGATTATGCAAAACAAAGCCAATTTCCCAAAAGCCAAAAATGTTCATAACCTTAGTAATAACAATGACTAATAACAAAAAACCATGAACAATGAACTATCAAAAACAAACCCAAACAAAGCCAATTTTACCCGCCATAGCGGGTAAAATTGCCCCATTGCTTAGAATGTCGTTTATTCTAATGGGGCCTGATGTACAATAGGTTGTTATGGAAAAATATGAGTCGGATAAAAAGTTTACTGTTATGAGCAGAGATGAGGTTCGTGCGTTTGATGCCTGGGCGATAAATGAGCTTGGAATCTCTGGGGTGGTTTTGATGGAAAATGCCGGTCGCAGTTGTGCCGAACTTATAAAAAAGGAACTTGCCGGCGCTACCAATGCGAAGGTCTGTATATTCTGCGGGACGGGAAACAACGGCGGCGACAGTTACGTAATTGCCAGGCATCTCTTGAACAGCGGCTTTGAAGTTGTCGTGGTCATATGCGGCGACCGCAATAAAGTCAAAGGCGACGCAAAGATAAATCTGGATATTTTAGAGGGGTTGGGCCAGTCAATTGAACAGTTAAACCTTGATGATGGTGATATCGCCGAGCGGGTTAAAACTTTCGCTGCTGGTGCTGATATGCTCGTTGACGGTCTTTTCGGCACGGGATTAATCGGGCAGCTGGGCGATGAGTATAAAGAGTTGATAGAAAGTATAAATTCGCAGGATTGCCCTATTCTGGCGGTTGATATTCCGTCCGGCCTGGATTGTGATGTGGGTGAGCCTCTGGGTGCAGCTATCAGGGCGAGTTATACCGTAACTTTCGTTGCGGTAAAAAGAGGGTTTAGAGCTTCAAAGACTGCAGCTGCATACACGGGCGAGGTTTTTGTCGCCTCGATTGGTGTCGAGCCGGGTGCTATGTCTGGTTAGAACGGCCAGGCTCCTTCTTTTGTGGCCTGGGTTTTGTAGCCTATAAAGTAGAGGAATCTTTCGGCGTTAAATATAGGAATCGAGAAAGCCTGTGCCCGCGTTTGTATTTCTTTGTAAGAGTTAAGTTTTTGTAGTGAGGCTTTGTATTTTTCCATCGCCATTGGGTTAACCCTTATTTGTTCAAAAGTTGGCTTTTCGAGAACTTCGGGTGTTGTTCCAAGA
>CAZTWR010000237.1:0-3206 GCA_964618055.1 uncultured Pirellulales bacterium
TTAGAAATCATGCCTTACATGCCGAGTGGGATAAGTTCGACAATTCAGATGTTGGGGCAATGATAAAAGGGATACGAGAATTGATTGAAGAATTGCTTTGAATTATATAATCCGTGAAAATCCGTGTTAATCCGCGGTTAAAAAACTTTATTATAATCTAATCCGTGGTTTGAAAGGGGAAAATTAGATGAGCAAAAGTTACAAGATAGCTGTAATTCCCGGTGACGGGACAGGGCCGGAAGTAACTGTTGAGGCGGTGAAGGTATTAAAAACCGCTGCCGACAAATTCAATTTCAAAATTGATTTAACTGAATTCGATTTCGGCGGCGAAAGATACAAAAGGACAGGCGAGACTTTGCCCAGCAGCGGCGTAGAAGAATTGCGTAAATTCGACGCAATCCTGCTCGGCGCAATCGGCCATCCGGATGTTCCACCAGGAATCCTCGAAAAGGGAATTCTGCTCAAGGCCCGTTTTGAGCTCGACCAATACATTAATCTCCGGCCCGTTAAGCTCTATCCCGGGGTCGAGACACCTTTGAAAGATAAAGGCCCCGATGATATAGACTTCGTCGTGGTTCGCGAAAATACCGGCGACCTTTATACCGGTACCGGCGGCTTTACTATGAAAGGGACACCACAGGAAGTAGCTGTGCAATCAGCGGTCTATAATCGCTTTCAGGTCGACCGCTGCTTAAAATACGCATTCGAATACGCACGCAAATACGGCAAAAAGAGTCGCGGCAAAGGCGATCAAAACACCCTTGCCCTGTGCGGCAAAACAAACGTGCTGACCTACATCTACGGCCTCTGGGAAAGAGCCTTTCACGAAATGGGTGAAGCTGAATATCCCGACATAGAAAGAGAATACTACCACGTTGACGCCACCTGTATGTGGATGGTGAAGAACCCCGAATGGTTCGACGTGATTGTTACCGGCAATATGTTCGGCGACATCATCACTGACCTCGGCGCAATGGTGCAGGGTGGTATGGGCATCGCCGCCGGCGGAAATATTAACCCCGAAGGCGTCAGTATGTTTGAGCCTATCGGCGGAAGCGCACCGAAATACACCGGCAAAGGTCTCATCAACCCGTTGGCGGCCATCTGCGCCGCACAAATGATGCTCGAGACATTAGGCGAAGAAAAAGCTGCAAGGGTGGTGGAAAAAGCTGTGATGTTTGTAACTGCCAAAAAAATAAAATCGCTGCAGGCAGGAAAAATGGGCTACTCCACAAGCCAAGTCGGAGACCTTGTCGCTGAAAAAGTAGCTGAATAGAACCATGCCAGCAAATCTGACACCGGAATATTTCAAAGCTGAGCAGTGGTATAGAACAGCCGCCACCAACGAGGAAAAGATACTCGCCTTGGAGCGTATGCTGGCTGTAATGCCAAAGCACAAGGGCACCGACCACTTAAAGGCAGACCTGCGAAGAAAGCTCAGTAAACTAAAAGAAGCACCTGCAAAAAAAGCAAAAAGCAAACAGGCAGATATCTTCTACGTCCGCCGCAGCGGTGCTGGCCAGATTGTTCTATTAGGTACGCCGAACTGTGGCAAAAGCTCTATCGTCGGGGTCCTGACCAACGCAAAAGTCAACATTGCCGATTTCCCATTTGCAACCGCCGCACCGGTGCCTGGAATGGTAAAATTCGAGGACATCCAAATTCAGCTCGTCGATATGCCGCCTATCACCGCCGACTACACCGCCCCGGGTCAGGTCGGAACATACCGTAACTGTGATTTGATTGCTATCGTCATTGACCTTTCCGCCGACGTAACCGAACAATTGCGTATCTGCCTGGATTTTCTCGAATCAAGAAACCTGCTTATCGACGAGCAAACGCCTGCCGTAGACGGACATGGCAACGTTCTCGGCAAAAGGGCCTTCTTAATCTGCACAAAGTGCGATATCGCCAAAGCCGGTGCCCTTGGAACCCTCAAACAGTCGTGCAAATACCCCTTTGAATTTGTGGAAATCTCTACTAAAACCAGCGCAGGCCTCAACAAGCTCCCTGCCAGATTCTTCAGCCTATTAGGTATCATACGCATCTACGCCAAACCGCCGGGCAAAAAACCCGATATGGATGAGCCGTTCACACTACCAGCCGGTTCGAGCGTTATGGACCTGGCCACCGCTATCCACAGGGAATTAGCGGAGAAACTGAAATTCGCAAGAATCTGGGGCACCGGTGTCTATGACGGCCAAAACGCCCAGAGAAACCATATCCTCAATGACAAAGACATTATCGAATTGCATTTCTCGTAATACCCCTTAAAATGTAATCACCACATCAGGAGAAACGAAAAATGGAAAGGAGATTTGATATGTTCAAAGTTCACTTTGTTTGCATCGCTTTTTTGACAGTCGTAATATTAGCTGGCGCGTCTCAACCGGCGGCAGCAGTAGATAAACCATCAGTTCAAAAACTTACCGTTACAATTGATGGCTACAAGACTAGCGAGCCGATTTCCAAATACATTTACGGCCAGTTCATCGAACATCTCGGTAGGTGTATTTACGGCGGCATCTGGGCCGAAATGCTCGAAGACCGCAAGTTCTATTTCCCCATCACGGCAAATTACAGTCCATATGTTAAGGCCCGGGGCATCCCAAAAGATGACCCCTTTGCGGTAGTGGGTGCATCACCGTGGCAAATCATTGGCCTGAATGATTCGGTGGCTATGGTCAAAGAGAAAAGCTTTGTCGGCGAGCACACCCCTCTCATTCAGCCCGGCAGTGGCATCCGACAACTCGACCTGGGGCTGGTTCAAAATAAGCAATACGCAGGTTACATCTACCTAAAACCCCAACAGCAAAGTGCAAATGTAACAGTATCACTCCTCTGGGGTGACAAACCCAAAGAACGAGATGACGCTCACTTCATTGTCGACACCAACCGATATATCAAGTATCCATTTGAGTTTACCGCCGGCGCCGACACCACAAAGGGCAAGCTGGAAATCAAGGTAGCCGGTGGAACATGCTTTGTGGGCACAGTCTCTCTGATGCCAGCGGACAACATCGATGGGATGCGTGCCGATACGTTAAAGCTGCTGAAAGAACTTAATGCCCCAATGTATCGCTGGCCAGGTGGAAATTTCGTCAGCGGCTACGACTGGCGCGACGGCATCGGCGACCGGGACCATCGGCCACCTCGCAAAAATCCGGCATGGACCGGAGTTGAGCACAACGACTTCGGCTTCCACG
>CAZTWR010000238.1:0-3194 GCA_964618055.1 uncultured Pirellulales bacterium
TTTCGCCTGCTTTACAGCATCAGTGTCAGCCATATTATTATCCTTTCTTTTATCCTGGTATTTGTTACTAACGCCAAACCAGTTTCGTTATTTTTTTCTAACCTTGCCGAAAGACAATATACTTAAAACCTGTGTTTTTGCAAGATTGTGCTTGAGTCCGAAGCGAAGCATTGAGCAATTATGATGAAGCGGTTTCTTTGCTCTTGCGCGGCCTGTAAGTAAAAGGATTTGGGAAGTGGCGGTTGAATGGGCATTTTTTGGAAAAATCTTGCCTCCGGCATGTTTATAAGAGCTTGTGGTAAGGAGGGTTATGCGCTGCGGAGTGGCCTAATAAAATTTTTTCTGAAATCCGGTAAAATTTCGCTTGACGAGGAAATAGGTAATTTGGTAGAATCACAGTTACAGAATCAGGCTAATTTGCGGGTTTTGACAAGTCTTCCGTAAGGAGGAGGACGAACTCAATTTCCGAAAGACCGTGTTAGACAAGCGTACATAGATAGTGACGGCCGTCTGGTGCGTTGCCAGGTGGATCCACACCCGGTGCTGTGTTATGGATGCGTGTCGAATCACGAGGAGTTGGAATTTTGGCTTGTAGCCAAAAAGAAGAAGAGTTTCTCAATTTTTGAAGTAAGGAGGAGCAAATTATGTGTAAAAAGTTGATTTATTTTTGTCTTGTTTTAACGTTTGCCTTGGCGTCCACCAGTTACGGCTTGGGCACCGGCCAACCCATGTGTCCTACTGACCCCAACATAGTGATAGGCGACTTCGAACAGACTATGGATGGCTGGGGCCCGTCATGGGAGGGTACTCCCACTTTTGGTTACTCCAATACAACCGGTGTTACGTTACATGAGTGGAGTCTCCAAGTAGGTCCAAGTCAAGCCAGCGGTTTTAAGTGGAGTATGCTGCGTGACGGGGTTATTGATTTCGATGCGTGGCCCACACTTCATCTGGACGTGACATGGGTCGCTTCGGAATGGGTCGATGATGGCAACCAGACCATCTGGGTCAACCTCGAGCTAGTAGCTGTAAACAGCCAGGCCGGTTGGTTCCAGGTGCAGGCCGACGACCCGGTTAATCCGGACTGGCCTGGTAGCTGGGACCCTTACAATTGGGGCGCGGTGCATACGAGGCATCTTTCATGGTGCATTTGGGACCTTGAGATGGCGAAAGTCACCGACTGGATGCAGGTACTTCTCGCCACGAACTATGGTGGCGACATCGTTACCGCGGGGAATTATTACATCGACAACATCCGGTTGACTCCTGAGCCGGCGACAATAGCTCTGCTTGGCCTGGGTGGCCTGGCTATGCTGCGTCGCAGGAGACGTTAATTCAAGCTAAGTATTAACAGTCGATGGTTATGCGCCAACGTGGTTCCTGCACCGAATATATCAGTGCAGGGATGCGTTGGCGTTTTTTTGTGCGCAGTCTTGCGACAAACGGCCTCCGCCAGCCCGGGTTGTCCTGAGTTGTCTGTAGCTGATTTCACCAGCGATTGCGTTGGGGTTTGCGGCCGAAGTTGAGAATAAACCCGTAGCAGGTAAAAATAGCAACTGAATATGACTACAGATATGAAGTGCACCCCAAAACAAGGGTTCTGGGGAAAAGGCTTGCTTTCTGAAGTGATGTTAAAATGGGTTGTACCGGCTTATACTGGGCTGTGACCGATTTCTATGAGGGGTTACGATATACTTTGTTAGCTCTGTTTCCCAACTTAACGCCGGTAGCGTCCCTGTAATGGCGTTAGTCATCCCGGCAATTACCTGTTTTGACCAACGGCGGGTAGAGGAATAAAAAAGCCAGATTCTCGAACAACGGAATCTGGCTTCGGAGGAGGGTGATGAAAAGCAATAGGATAATGACCCTAAACTCCAACTCTCTTATTTTATTTTCCCCTTTATCTATCTCATCGAATAGGTAGCAAAGAATTCTTTAGGGAAATTTGGGAAAAAACTGCACTTTTTTTACCAAGAATCAAGCCTTTAGTTGTGAAAATCTTGGTTTTTTTATTGTTTTTTCAAAAATAGCTGAATTTGGCCCCAAAAAACCGCTTATTTTACGCTTGCTAAACCAATTATGTTCTCATATTTTAACTAAAGAGGTGTTATTTCTTTATTTTTTAGAAAGATTAATATGAACGCCAAAATCACGATTGCGGACCTGCTGGCGGCCAAACGCGAGAATCGAAGGATTATAGCAGTCAGCTGCTACGACTACACCACAGCCAAACTGGCCTCTCAAAGCGGTGTTCAGATGATATTAGTGGGCGATTCAGCGGTCCAGGCTGTGCTCGGTTTTGACTCGACGCTGCCGGCGACAATGGATTTTATGGTTGCCATAACGGCAGCGGTGCGGCGAGGGGCGCCGAATGTATATCTGGCGGCTGATATGCCGTTTCTGTCCTATCAGCTCGGCATAAAGGAAGCGGTGAAAAACGCCGGCCGATTCGTTGCCGAGGCGGGGGCACAAATGATAAAAATCGAAGTCAGCAGTGCGTATCTGGATGTAATTAAAGCGGTTAGCGATGCTGGTATGGCTGTTATGGCCCATATCGGCATAAGGCCGCAGAGTATCAGTAAAATCGGGAAATTCAAGGCAGAGGCCACTACCGCTGAGATGGCAGCGGAGTTGGTAAGTCTTGCTGAACAAATGGTTAACGCCGGCGCCAGTACGCTGTTAATTGAAGGGACCGCTACGGAGGTGGCGGGGATTATCACGAAACGTAGTGAAGTGCCGGTCATTGGCTGCGGCTCGGGGAGCGGCTGTGATGGACAAATACTGATTGCGCCTGATATTTTAGGGCTGGTGCAGGGGCCAAGTCCTAAATTTGCAAAGAGTTACGGCAATCTGGCTGAGGTGACAATCGAGGCCTTTAAGAAATATACAAAAGAGGTAGAAAGCGGCGAGTTTCCAGACGAAGAACATAGCTACCATATGAAAAAAGGGGAACTCGAACGACTGGAAGAGTTGTTAAAATAGGCGGATTGAGCAAGAGGGGTAATCATTTGAAGTTAGAATTGAGAATTTAGAATTTCGAATTTGAAGGCGAAGGGGGGTAACGGCGCGGGTATAGAGCCAAACGTTCGAAAATATTCGAAAACGTTCAAAAACGTTCAAAAACTATACAGAAACGTTCGAAAACTATATAGAAATATTCAAAAACTGATGCAAAATCTTCGAAAATATTTGAA
>CAZTWR010000239.1:0-3190 GCA_964618055.1 uncultured Pirellulales bacterium
AAAGGCAAGGTGGGGTCAACTGCAAGCTCTATATAACTGCTGCCCAATCCCCGTGTCATCAATTTCACTTCAACGTTGGAGGGGATATTGATGTATTTTTTATTAATACTAAGGATAACCATTGTTTGATGATACTCCAAACCGGTATCCAAATCTCTGCGTATCCGCGGAGGCATAACTTTTGTCACTCTGCCAATTGGATAGCCGCAGAAGCGAATGGGAGTGTCCTTCAGCACTCCTGGTGCTGTCGGGAACTGAACGAACACTTGAAACGAACGGAGTTTACTAACAACTGTGGGAAAATCGTTAAATATGAATATAAGCCATACAAGCGCGCAAATAGCTGCTACTACAAAAATACCTACGATAATATTGCGTTCTCTCTGTGTGGTTTCATAATCACTCACTTTTTGCTACCTTTCAAATCGGTTCGACCTTCCAGAAACAATTCTCTTATGGCACGCAAAGGATAGCCGCTATCATTGAGTTTTTTTATCAGTTTAATTCGCTCTATTGCTTTTTTGTCAAACAGCCGTCTACCGGTCGGCGTAACCTCCGTAGGCTCAAGCAAACCGACCATTAGGTAATATTGCAAAGATTGACGGGAAATGCCAGCTTTTTCTGCAGCGGTACCTATCGGTATTAATTTACTTTTCCGGCCCAAAGCTTCTCCTGCAGATTGACTTTTTTCTAATGACTGTCGACTTTCTTTTTTATCCGGCTTTCCGCAGCAGCCACCAGAGCCAAAAATGAGGCCTTTATCTGCTCAAATGTCGGCCTCGCTACAGTCTTTCTGGTGCTTGCAGGCTTATCTTCTTTTTTCGGCTGCTCAGGCGAAATCATTAGCAAATAATCGAAGCCGCCCGGAATCTGGCTCTGACTTTGTCGAAAAACTTCCCGTAGCAGCCGTTTCAGTCGATTACGTGCGACTGCATTGCCACAGGATTTGCCGACAGAAACACCCAATCGAGGATAACCACAGTTATTTTCGGACATACAAAGTGTAAGTAAGCCATCACTGACACGCAAATTACGGGCCAAAACGGCTTCAAACTGCTTATTACTGATAAGTCTTTCTTTTTTCGGTAAAGAAAACGGCTTCAAAGTTCCACCATAAATTGCCAATTGCAAATTGTCAACTGCTATCCGCTAACCAGTTGCCAAGACCATTCCATCTGCCATTTTATGTCTGTGTAAAACCTCAGCACTTATTTTGCGAAGCACCTTGCGATAGTCCAAAACACCGACAAGAGTATCATTGCCATCACCGGTCACAACTGGCATATTCCCCACATTATAGCGCCTCATCCACTCTATCGCTTCTTCAAGTGGCCTATTTGGTGTTGTCTTGTCATGCACCGGCTCAGCAACATCACAGGCCAGCAGCCAACCAGCAACATCTCTGTTAGCAAACATCTCCTTGATGTCAGGGATTGTAATTATCCCTCTGAGCCTGGATTGACCGTCAATAACAGGATAATATACACTATCCGTTGTGCTGAATACTTCAAGAATCTGCTGCAATGGCAAATCCTGCGGGATGCTTACCGGCTCGGTATCCATAACATCGGCAACTTTATACGTCTTTATCAGGTCTTCCTCAGTGACATTCATTCCTACTTCGCCAGCTTTTTCAACACCTACCTTGACTAACATTGGCCCAAGTATCTCCATCAAAAATGTCGCTGTCATAACAACCATAATAATTGTTTTGCCGAGGTCTGTGTCAAACTGCTGGCCAGCCAAAATAGCAAGCCCAATGGCCACGCCGGCCTGCGGCAGCAGACAAATTCCCAGGTACTTACGAACCACAGCCGACGCTCCCGAATGCTTGGCGCCGAACCAGGACCCCACTATCTTGCCCCCCGCCCTGCAAAGAGTAAACACTACTATCATAACAACTATCCACGGAGCCATCCTGCTGAACTCCATATGTGCCCCCGCAAGCACAAAAAATGAAATATAAATCGGCGGTGAAAATTTCTCTACAAGCTTAAAAGTACCCCTGCTCTCACGAGGCATCAAATTGGCAACTGTTATACCCAATACCATAGCAGGCAAAATCGGGTCAATTCCCGGTATCATTGAAACGCCAACAACAAGTAAAAGTGACGCCAGTGCAAATTCCAGGATTTTATCCTCGGCTCTGACAAATTTTAAGAGATAATAGAGCAATACTCCCGCTAAAAATCCCAGCACTATTGCACCAACGATTTCACTAAGCAGTATAAGCGTAGCAGTTAAAACAGAGTCGTGGCCGGTGCCGCAAAGAGCCTTCGCTCCTGTGGCTGCGCCGCGGTAAAGCAAAAGCGCCAAGGCATCATCAAGTGCCACTATAGCCAGCACCGCCGCTGTCAAAGGCCCCCTTGTCTTATACTCCCATAAAACATTTACCGTCGCCGCCGGCGCAGTAGCCGAGGCAATAGCGCCAAGTACAAGTCCCATCGCAATCGAAACAGACAGATTACCTGTAACGAACCACGTAACCATCGAAATGCCAATCGCCACCAATAAAAAAGCACCTATACCCTGGGAGAAGAGAATGATGAAAAATTGTTTCCCGTACTTTTTAAAGACATCACCCCGAAGCTCGGCCCCAATCATGAACCCTATGAGACCCAATGCAAACATTGTAAAGGGTCTAAGTTTGTCAATTCTTTCAGGGGTTATCACATTAAGAACATCGCCCAGAATTATCCCGACTATAATGCAGCCGACTACCTGTGGAATATGGAGCTTTTGAAAAAGACGTGCGCCAAACGCACCGCCCAAAATAACCAGCCCGAATAGCAAGGCCAAATTCAAATAGCCAGAGGGTTCGATGCTTATATTAGCAGACGAATAAGGCATAGTAATATAGCCTCTGAAGTTTATGCGAATCAAGCATGTTGGCCACCTGCTATATTATCGGCTTTTTGCTGCCGGGACAATACTTCTGCAGAAAGCTGCCTGCGAACCGCACGACAATTCAAAACACCGACAAATTCATCATCCTCACTGGAAGCTACAACCGGCAAATGTTCTAAATCCAGCCGTCTTGCTTGCTCAAAGACCTCAGATAATGCCATACTTGGTGTCACCTTGGCAACAATTGGCTCAGCAATATCAAGCGCCACAAGCCAATCGTTTAATTCCTGTGTTGCAAAAGTATTTCTGATATCATCAAGCGTGATGGCACCCACCAGCTTTT
>CAZTWR010000240.1:0-3169 GCA_964618055.1 uncultured Pirellulales bacterium
TGTAAGAGTCATTTGCAAAAAATGCAAAGTAATTGATGAAAATCCGGACCCACACTGTCTACGATTGCTTGATATTACTCCTGAAGATATCAAAAAGTATCCCATCTCTAAGGGTGTTGGCTGTAGCCAATGCCAGAATACCGGCTACAGAGGTCGAATCGCCATATTCGAGATGGTAGAACTAAACAGTAGAATAAGAGAGCTGGCCTTTGAAAAGGCAGCTACTACTGAATTGAGAAAGGCTTGCCGAGCAAGTGGAATGAGAACGCTGAGGGAGGACGGCAAGATTAAAATATTCAAAGGAACAACTACACCGGAAGAAGTAGTGAGGATAACGCAAACTGAAGGAGTAGTCCTGGATTAAACAAAATAAATTATTAAGGATTCTCGAATGGCAACAGTTAATATGGATCGCTTACTACAGGCTTGTGTCGCACAAGGTGGCTCAGATATACATCTTGTTACCGGCCGATCGCCGGTGTTGAGAATAGACGGCCAGCTCAGGTCCCTGGAAACCAAAGTTCTTGAGGCTGATGATACTGTGGCTTTGATGAAAAGCATTGCGCCTGAGCGAAATCAGCAGGAACTTCAGGAAGAGGGTGGAACCGACTTTGGCTTTGCCTATGGTGATGCGGCAAGATTTCGTGTGTCTGTTTTTCGACAAAGAGGTGATATCTCAATAGTCTTACGTCTTATCCCAACGAAAATTATGACATTTGAGGAAATAGGTTTGCCTAAGATTTGTGCTGCTTTGTGCCGGAGGCCAAGAGGGATGTTTTTGGTTACAGGACCGACCGGATGCGGCAAAACAACCACCTTAGCTTGTATGGTAAACTATATTAACGAGCACTTCGACCGTCATATTATAACAGTTGAAGAACCAATAGAATATTATCACAAGCATAAAAAATCTATTATTAATCAACGAGAGGTTGGTGTTGATGTTCCAAGCTTTGGTGAAGCGCTAAGGCGTGTTTTAAGAATGGACCCCGACGTAATTTTGGTAGGTGAGCTGCGAGACCTGGAAACGATCGAATCAGCCATTAGAGCTGCTGAAACCGGTCATCTTGTCTTTAGCACACTGCATACAATAAGCGCTGCAGGAACGATTACCAGAATTATTGATGTCTTTCCGGTAAACCAGCAGGAGCAGATTCGCACTCAGTTAAGCTCCAATCTGATGGCAGTGCTTAGTCAAGCCCTTTGTCCTTTGGCTACCGGCAGAGGGAGAATTGCTGCTTATGAGTTTATGGTTGTTACTCCAGCGATTTCTAATCTTATCCGTGAAAACAAGACTTATCGCATTGATTCGAGCATCCAAACAGGTAGAAAACTGGGAATGCGGCTTCTCGATGAACACCTTTGGGAACTCTATGAAACCGGCAAGATTACCTTAGAGGAGATGCTGGACAAGGCTCGCCAGCCAGGAGCATTGCATGATAAGGCTATGGCTAAGCTGAGCGGCGTAAGAAGAGGAAAAGGAAAAAAACCAGCAGAGGAGATTGAGGATATAGGCCCGATTTTAAGAGCGTAGTCGGTAACAAAATGAGCCTACTTTTGCAAAATACCAGCACAGAAATGGATTTAGCTGGTATTTTTTTGTAGATTAAAGAGTAGCTTTTTGGCCAATGGAAAGGGGTAAATGGGCACTTCCTAGAGTCTTAATAACTAAATGTCCAATTTGTAATTTACTTGTCAAAAAGGTCTTAATGTGATATAATAAGATAGGTTTGAAATTGAATTAGTTAGAGGTAAAAGCCAAATGGAAAAAGTAAAAACAGCAAAAACACTCCCTCCCATAGAACAATTGAGGGGTAGAACCCTCGGCAGGATACTTATAAAGATGGGGGTTCTAACAAGAGAGAAGGTTCATGAATGCCTGAAAATTCAGAAGCAGCGACCCGGATCTATACAAATAGGTCAGATATTCCTTGAACTTGGATTAATAGATGAAAACCAACTGCAAGTTGCTCTTGCAGCCCAGCGGGGAATGGAATATATAAAACTGGGTGACATTGATATCCCGCCTGATGTAGTCGAGAAGGTGCCGGCGCAGATGGCAAAGACATATCACATTGTACCAATCGAATATAATAAGGAGCAGAATGAGTTGAGTGTTGTTCTTGACAGTACCGATAATTTCAGAGCGACCGACGACTTGAGCACACTGATGGGTTTTAGAGTTACCGCGAAGATAACCGACTCTGAGGCACTGGAAAATGCTCTGACTAAATATTATGAGACACAAGAAGAAAACATTGATGAACTGATAGGCGAAATCCAGGCGGATAGCTTCCTTGCAGAATTTGAGGGTAGGGACCAAAGTATTGACCTGGATGAATTAAAGGAACTGTCAGAATCAAATCCTGTCAAAAAACTGCTGAACTTAGTTTTGCTGCAAGCAATTCGCGATAAGTCCTCAGATATTCATTTTGAACCGTTTGAAAATGAATACAAGATGCGTTACCGCATTGATGGCGTGCTTTACGAAATGGTTCCTCCACCGAAGCACATTGCTGCGGCACTTAGCTCGCGTATAAAAGTTATGGCAAACTTGGATATCGCTGAGAGACGATTGCCACAAGATGGCCGAATATCATTGACCGTCCAAGGTAAGCCGGTTGATTTGCGCGTCAGTGTTCTGCCCACGATGTTCGGGGAAAGTGTAGTACTGCGTGTCCTCGATAGAAGTCAGCTGAGCCTAGATTTGGAAAAGCTGGGACTGAGGCAATACGATCTTAAAATATTCCGTCAGCTTATTCACAAGCCTAACGGTATTATAATTGTTACGGGTCCCACCGGATGTGGCAAAACCACCACTCTTTACTCGGCCTTGACCGAACTTAATAGCATTGAGACGAAAATAATCACCACTGAAGACCCCGTAGAATATGACCTTGACGGCCTTATTCAGGTTCAAATGAAACCAGACATTGGACTGACATTTGCAAGGTGCCTGCGTTCGATTTTACGTCAGGACCCCGATGTTATAATGGTTGGTGAAATCCGTGACCTCGAGACAGCAGAAATCGCAGCTCAGGCGTCTTTGACAGGCCATATAGTGTTCACCACATTGCACACGAACGATGCCCCAAGTTCAATAGCGCGACTTTTAGATTTGGGTGTTGAGCCATTTCTTATTACTGCTACGCTCGAAGGTATTGTTGCT
>CAZTWR010000241.1:0-3161 GCA_964618055.1 uncultured Pirellulales bacterium
ATATAAACCCTATCACAACAGCTACCGAACTTAAAGCATCGCTGCGATGATGCCAGGCATTGGCATAAAGTGCGGCGCTGTGAGACTGGACGGCGACTTTTTGTGTTACTCTATAGAGCCATTCTTTGGAAGCTACCGAAAGTATTGCAGCTATAAGAACCGCAAGTCGAGGTGTGGTAACTTCGTCTCTGGCTACGGCCATAGTGGCATAGTATATCATCACTCCTCCCACAAGGATTAAAACTAACGCAATCGACCCGGCTGAGAAAGTTTCCGCCCGCCCGTGGCCGTATGGATGGCTCTGGTCTGGTGCTTTCGACCCCAGACGAACGCCCAGCAGCACCGCCGCATCAGTAGCTAAATCTGAAAGTGAGTGAATCCCATCAGCTATCAATGCTAAAGAAGCAGCAAAAAAACCAATCACAATCTTGATAGCTGATAGAGAAAGGTTTACCGCCAGGCCAAGATATGTAATCGATTTTATCTGCTTACCGGCAATTTCCAGTTTGGAGTCGCTGTCCATCTGCAAATTAACCTAATATCTTCTTGCGGATATCCATAACTGCATCGATATATTTTTGAGCAATACTTTGATTTTTTGCCTCGACTATTACCCGCATAACAGGTTCGGTATTACTGGCTCGCAAGTGCAGCCAGCCGTCGTCAAAATCGAATCGGCAGCCATCTGTAGTATCGACTTTTGCATCGGTGAAGGTCTTTTTCGCTAAGTTTAAGATTTGCCGGGCTTGTGCTTGCTCTGCGACGAATTTATCTTTGCTCATATAATAGCCGGTGATTTCACCGGCCAGCTGACTTATGGTCTTTGCCGTTTCGGCCATTAATTGCAGGACAAGGGCAATAGCAACGAGGCTATCGCGGATTGGGCCAACTCGCAAATCAATTACGCCACCGTTACCTTCTCCGCCGATGATACAATTGTGTTCGAGCATCGCTGCAGCAACGTTTGCCTCGCCGACAGCAGTGCGGATAACCTGACCACTGGCCTTTTCGGCAATATCATCGAGCATCCTCGATGTCGAAAGATTTGCTGCTGCCTTGCCGGTTTTCTTGCTAAAGGTGTATTTGGCTGCCAAGGCAAGTGTATACTCTTCACCGATGTAGGTTCCGGCCTCGTCAACAATCGCCAGTCTGTCGGCGTCAGGGTCCTGGGCGAAGCCGACGTCGGCTTCTTTCTCTTCTACTATTTCACAAAGGCCGGTTAAATTTCTGGCAGTTGGCTCAGGTCTGTGGGCAAAAATACCGGTTGGTTCATCGTTTATTGCGATAACTTCACAGCCAAGTTCAGCGAGCATTTTTTTAGTAACCCGCCCTCCTGCTCCATTGACACTGTCTAAAACAACTCTGAATTTTTTCGCTGCGATTGCCTCTTTATTAACTATTGCTAAAACCTTGGCGATATGTATGGCATCGGTCTGCTCATTAGAAGTTACTCTGCCGTGATGAGGTGAATCGACAAGAGCAAAATGTTTATCGAGAAAATACTGCTTGATTTGTTCTGCTATGTCGGACGGAGGAGCGATACCATTACCAAGCAACAGTTTTATTCCATTGTATTGAATCGGATTGTGTGAGGCAGTGATGATGACTCCACCGTTGCATTGCAGCTCTCTTACCATAATACCGACACCAGGTGTGGTTACAATCCCCAAATCAACGACGTCGATTCCAACGGTACATAATCCAGTTGCTACTGCTGATTTTAACATTTGGCCGCTTGACCGGGAATCCCGGCCGATACACACCGATAATTTCCCCCTTTTGTCGGCGTGTCTGTTTTTCAGAAATTTACCAAAGGCACAGCTATACTCAGCTGCAATCGAAGGGGTAAGATTTTCGCCGACGATGCCTCTCATTCCACTGATACTTATTATTAATTTCTCAGGCATATCTCTCTCATATTTTTATGGGAGCTCGCAAAACGTGTTATTCTGTGTTTTGGGGCCCCCTGGTTCTTTCCAAAACTCTTTTGAGTTTGCTAATGACAGTATTGACCTGCTTTTGCTTCAGCGCCAGGATATCCTGTAGAGCTTCGCCAATATAAGGTAAATAGGTTTCAATGTAGCGCCGTTTGTCCAATTCCTGCTGGGTACGTTTTTTTCTTCGTAGATACATTCCCAGTTTTCTGCCGCAGTCCTGGACAGCTAATTGTATTTCTTTAATGATTTCCGGATAGTGAGCGATCGCTTCTTTGCTTTCGGAGGTAAACGGCACCCAGACCGAAGCGATGTGCACCATCAGCAAAACCGGCCCGGCGGGTAAAGCGCCTCTGCTTTGGCTTAGAGCGTAATTTCGCCAGTTGATGTCCAGGACCGATTTATAAATCGCACAGGCTGACTGCTGATACAACAAAGGCACACGATTGGCAATGCGTGTAAGTCGCATCAAAGGTTCTTTGTCCGGCTCGCCATTGCCGTTGTTTTTCTGCGTTTGGGAATTTGTTCCGTAGGCCAGAGCCGCCTCGATAAGGAAAGGATTGCCGCGATAAACAGCCGGGCTGCGTGAGCTGGCGGTATAAAAATCAGCTTTTACTACCGCTCGGAGCCCTTCCTGCAATTGCTCGACTCCGATGGAGCTGATGCAATCGGTGGCCGGTGCCATAATTCTGGTTTCATTTATTGCTGCGTGAAGTGCCTCAGCCTGTTTCAAGGTCAGTTTAGAAGGCCTGAGCGTACTGCGGAGCTTTGCCTTTTTGCAAATCTGTTGTGCTACTCGGGGGCTTACTCTTGAAAATTCATCTTTCAAAAAAAACCGTAGCTGCTTCGAAGAGCTGTCGCGAGCCATCTTGAACAGCAATCCCAGCTCGACACCGTACGGGTGAGGTTTGATTTCTCTCGGAGAGGCCGGCAATTCTTTACTTTGCCTTGGATATTCGCAAACTCCGCCATCTGGAGCATTGTAATAAATAGCTGCGTGTGGATTAGCCATAGCGGTTTGGGCAATGTATTCATCAACCGATTGACGTCCCCTTTGGTATTTTCCTTCAATCGTTATGGTAACGCTTGTGCCGGTGGGCAGCTCGAATTCACACTCTTCATCGAGCACAACTTCAGGTTTATTTTTTGCTGTGTCAATCTGCACATGATAATGGTGTGCCTTTTTTTTAGGGTTTGTTCGCGAGATAATCTGCACCGGCTCACCGG
>CAZTWR010000242.1:0-3152 GCA_964618055.1 uncultured Pirellulales bacterium
GGCGCAGGAGTGCAGGGACTTACCTCGGCTGGCTTTGCCGATAAAAGATGGGTTCTGATGGCCGCTGTAATTATGGTAGTGCTTTCCCTCACGACACTGCTATTGGCAACAAAATACTACAATATCTTCGCGGGGTTTGGTTCAAAATACGCAAAACTTCTGGTGGAAACCGCTAAGATGTATATACTTGGTGCGATTGCGGTTGCTATTTTTTACTTTATGGCACGTGCAAAGTTGCGTGTCCATTGGTTGCGGTGGGTTGTTCTTGGCTCGGCGATGGCGGTGGACATATTCTTTGGCGCAAGATTTATTGTCGATAAGATTTTTTAGACCTTGACGGAGGTCGCGAGTCACGAATGACGGGTCGCGAGTTACGGGCTGAAGGTTTCCCGCTCAATTTTTCCCAGATAAAATCGACCATCCTTTTGCATAAAGTTTATAATTTTATCAAATTGTTGATTTACAAAGCCGTTGTCGTTTGAGACAAGTGCCATCGCAATAATGGCACAGGTTTTACTATCCTGATGGTCAACTTCCGCAATGGAAATGTTGAATCTGCTTTTGAGTCGGCCGATTATGCTTTTGATGATACTTCGTTTTTCCTTGAGTGAACCTATCCCCTGCAAATGCAGTTGAGCTTTCAGAATCCCAACAATCATATAATTTTCTCTTGACCTGCTTTTCTAACCTTGTCTGATAGTGTAATTATATGCTTTTTAAGCTGAATTTCAATTTCGTTATTTATCATTTAGCCTTTTTGGAAGTGGGTCTTTATAGTAAAGTCGAAAACCTTGCCTAAACGAGCACTTGCGATTTTGGTATAAAATTGATAACCTCAAATATATGCAAACAGGGCAATAAACGCTTCGTAGAAAAATAGTTGCTCGAAGTTTTATGAAGGAGTCCACCTATGGATGGAAAACAAATCTCTCGTCGTAAGTTTATTGAAGGTGCATCTGCTCTGGCTGGTACCATTTTCTTGTCTTGCACCTCCCTACAATCTTCTGACAAAAAGAGCAAGCGAACGGCTGTAGATCAGGTTGCTCTCGGCAAGACCGGTTTGAAGCTCAGTCGGTTGGGAATCGGAACGGGCAGCATGAGCGGCAGTGTCCAGCGGAGTCTTGGTCATGAAGGGTTCAACCACCTCATCCGATACGCCTACGACCAGGGAATCACCTATATCGACACTGCTGATGCATATGATACCCACGAGTGGGTCCGTGAGGCGATTGAGCCAATACCCAGAGAAAAACTTTTTATTCAGTCAAAGATAGTTGGAGTCCCGGAAAAGCCTCTCGAAGTTTTGGACCGCTTCCGTCGGGAGCTGAACACCGATTACATTGACGGTCTCCTGCTCCATTGTGCTGTTAGCAAGAACTGGGACCAGAAGCGTAAACGAGTAATGGATGCCCTCGAACAAGCCAAGGACAAGAAAATTATCCTTGCCCACGGTGTCTCATGCCACAGTTTGCCGGCTACATCTCTTGCTGCTCAAATGGACTGGGTGGATGTGAATCTGGTGCGGATAAATCCGCAGGGTGCGCATATTGATACGCCGGTCGAGGATTGGAACGCTGAGAGCGATGCTTCGTATGTTTCTGCGGTGATGGAGCAAATCAGGATTATGCGCAGGAACCACCACGGCATCATTGGAATGAAACTTATTGGAAACGGCGATTTCACTAACCCCGAGGACCGCGAGGAGTCCATCCGCTTTGCGATGCAGTGCGGCTTGCTTGACGCAGTAGTAATCGGCTTTAAAAACCCAGCGGAAATCGATGAGGCTATCAAACTCATCAATCGTGTCTTGGTAGAAACTGCGTAGTTCCTTGTTTGTATCAAAAATTATCCAGCATCGAGTTACGATTTCATTTCAGCAACGATTTGTTGGGTCTGGGGTGATTGGAGCTGTTGAGCCTGCTTGAAGGCGGCTACGGAAGATTCGTTCTGTTTTTTAAATAGCTCATTACCTTCGATGATTTCCTTCAAGGCCTTCGATTTTGTCCGTGCATCTTTTAAGAACTTAACCGCCTTTGTTCCATAGACCCCGCCCAACAGGGCACATACGCCGATAGCCAGTTCGAGTGCAGAGTCAGCTAACTGCCATGCATCAGGTCTTTCGGCGGATTCAACCGAAGCTGTCTTCGCAAGCTGCCAGTTCGATTGGGCAAGTATATCTTCGGCGGTATCAGCTTGTGGGAATTCCTTAGGCAGCCCGTGATAGGAAATAAAGGCCCTACTCTGAAACTCAGAGAGTTTCGTCAAATCCTGCAGTTTTTCCGAGGTGTTTTCTGACCTAGCGGTTTCCGCAGCCGCTGTTGCTGTGCGATTGTGCAGCCAGGCGTTCTGCTTCTGCGCCTCGGTTGGTGCAAAACGCAAACTATCGCAGCCAGCGAACAAAAAGCAGAGTCCCAATAATATGCTTGCTAAAATCTTTCTCATTATCTTTCTCCTTTATGCGTTGTGCTCAAAAAGACTCGTCGCCTATATCAGCTTCAGGAAGGCATTTCTCGATCACCCGCAGCCGGTATTCATACGAAATGCTTTTTGCTTGAAGTGATTCGAGTTTTCGTTCAAAGCTCTTCTGGCTCTGCAACAGTGTAGTCACATCGTGCTGTAACAAATCAAGCTGACGCTGCAAATTGATCCAACTGCCCACAATCAGAGAAGCTAAAAACACCAATTGAATCAGTATAGAAAGGTTTACTCTGCGATTAAACTGCCAGCTTCTCAAGTTACCTTTAGTCATTTTTACACCGGGACATGGAAAACATTTTTGCCGCCCACTCTGGACATGACCGCAAAGGTTCCAGGCGGTAGTTGTCCAGTCTCAAGAAACGATTCAGCCAGGTTAACTGCCTGCATCTGCCCACCAATCTCTACTGGTAGTGACCCTGGGTCGCCTATCTCCACCGCTCGCACGTTATAGACATTATAGGATGATAGGCTTTTGATCTTAACAGCCCAGGCAACTGCTCTGGCGCCAGGTGAGGTAACAACCGATACCTCGCTTATCTCCTGTGCCCCGGCCCGGGCGAGCCGCTCCAGCAACTGCTGGGTATCTACAACATTCATGCCGTTGTTCATAACTGTCCGCTCCTTTTGCGAACGATTTTCAAATTAGTGCATTGATTTCTAAAATCCATCTGCAC
>CAZTWR010000243.1:0-3138 GCA_964618055.1 uncultured Pirellulales bacterium
AACTATGGTCCAAATTGAGGCGACGAGGGTGTGGATAAGCCAAAAGACTAATGTAATAAATCGCTACACGAGACTGGGTTAGCAGTCTCTCTGTCAAAGTAAAGTCCTTGCGTTGATAACTCGACAATATCTTTTCCCAGGGGCTCGAGCCTAAATACCACATTCCAACAAGAAACAAAACAATAAATATACCTATAATGTGTGGAAGACGGCGCTTCAGCCAGGTAATATTTAGGTCCTGGAAGAAAAACCATTCATAAAGAAAGATAAAAACAGGTAATGTTGCGGTTATTTCTTTGCAGCCGAAGGACAGTAGGCCAGCAAGGGCACAGCCTGCGAACCAAGGCCAGCCTTTTTTCTGCTTTTGAATGATAAGCCGACCCTTAACGTAAAGTAAAAGGGATAAGATATAAAACATAGCAGCCATGCTGTTCATTCTTTGCACAATATAAGTAACGGACTGAGTTTGAATGGGATGAACAAGCCAGAGGAGAGCGGCAAAGAAGGCTATCTGCCTGTAATTATGATACCTGCGGTGCAACAATGGGATACTCAGGGTGATTTTTACAAAAAGATAGAGGAAGATTCCAGTCAGAATATGGATGCAAATGTTGGTGCAATGATAGCCAACGACATTATATCGATGGAAATAATAATTCAAGGCAAAGCTGATATTTGCTATCGGACGATTTGAGCTTCGACTTTTAAAGCCGGCTGCAATGATATCTTTCAAGGCTAATTTGGTTATGCGGATGTGGGGATTTTCTTGAATATTTGCTTTATCATCAAAAGAAAAGGGAGACTTCAGTGTGTTTGAATAAATAAAAAAACCCAGGACAACAAAAATCAGCAGTGCCGTAACTTGATAAACAGCTGTGGTCTGGCACCTGTTGGTCAGCTTTATCTTAGGTTCCGCCGGAATTGCTGTGCTCTTTCGTGAAATCCTACTTTTGAGTCTTTGGCGAGTTTTATCCATAAAATCATTTTACTGTTGAAGCAACTCCTGTTCAACAAGATTCGTCCCGGAGTAAATTGACCACTCTTGATAAGTGGTAAAAAAGCTCTATTTCTCGAGATTAGGCCTATGGGCTTCTGGATAAGCACCCTCGTGGATTGGGACCACAGGGCAATCTTGTTGTCCTTCCGAAGAAATCTTAGTGATAATACGACACGAAAAAAGACTCGATTTTTAGAATGATAATTGCTGCAGCAAGCAAAAGCCAAGACTGTTCAAAGAAGTTTAATTAGCCCCTTTTTAAGGTTCTCAATTATGTAAGATTTATACTCGTCCTGCTTTTTTGCCAAGGGCTTTTAAACTATTTAATATATTTATACTCATAGCCCTTCTGCATGAATTTGAGGTCGGGGTTGTCGGGCTGGTCGCGGTCAACTTCCCACCATTCTCCTTCTCCAGCAAGATCAAGAGTGCGCTGATCCAGCCATTTATGCATTGTTGCGCGACCATCAGCCCAGCCGAGAGCGCTTCTTCCGTTGTGCCAGATTGACAATGGGTCAATCCAGCTATTTCCCGTAGGGTTTACAAGCCAGGAGCCCATATTCCATGTCCTGGCATCGGCTTCCTCCACGAAAACATATTTAGTGGCGGGATTTTTTATTTCACTGTATTGTTTGACAGGGACTACGCGATAGCCGCCGCTGTCTTCTTCCCCATTCATTCCGCCAGCGATGGAATAGCTGCGGAACGTTGCTTTATATGGGTCTTTTTTTCTTCTATCAGCCGGACAGCGATAGGCATCTACGGCCTTGACATAAGGATACAAAGCTCCCTGCTCTATACCTCTCAACTCGTCCTCAAGAGTAGGGTCTGTGTCTACGTAGTCACCGGAAGCATCCTGTGGTGGTTCTACCCAGGCATGGTAAGCCACATTACCATTGACCAACTTATCATCATTATCATCCTTGTACAGATACCATGCCGTTACCAGTGACCTTACATTATTAACACAGTAAACTCTATTGGCTTGGTCTTTGGCCAGTCTCAAAACAGGTAAAAGTATTGACATTAATATTGCAATGATGGCGATTACGACAAGCAGCTCAATTAGTGTAAAAGCTGTTCTTTTCACTGTTATATATCCTTTCTGCTGGCAATATTCCGAAATATTCCGAGCAGAAAAGTGCGATTATTCTAAATAATACTTTTCTCTTAGTGCCGGCGTTTTGCCGCTCAACAACAAGATGCGCAAAACCGGGCTTCTGTTCAATTAATTCTTGCGTTTTACCGCTGTTTTTTAAGCCCACTGGCTACCTAATTACTATATTATTATATCGCGCCGAAGCAAAGATGTCAACGATTTACGAGCTTTTGATGGGATAATAGCGGAATAATGCTAACAATTCCTACGAACTGCACATAGTACTCTGTTATTGCTTTATGGATGGCTCGTTATTCCCGCCGAACTTGTCCTTGACTCTGGCCGGGGAGCGACAATCCACACTATCGCTGGTATCTTACAGCCTGTCTTGCCCATCATTTCACGGCTGACAGGGTACTGGGCACTATGTGGACTTCTATCAGGGCTTACCATTTTATCTGTTTTAGTTGGGAAGTTTTTTCCTGATTTGTCATACCGGGTGCCAGGGCGGTTATTGTTATAAAGCCGTCTGCCAGTGAGGTTGTGTCTGTAGGGTTCTGCTCATCACGGTGCAGGCCACCAGCTAATTGAAAAACGGTTTGTCCCTGTTCGTTTTTTTGGGTGACGTAATACTCATGAAACCCACCAGTTGATTGAGGGACAACTCTTATTCCTTTGGGCTGGCCTTTTGATAACTGTGGTATATTGATGTTTACAACATAGCCACTGTCGAGGGGCATAAGCTTTTTCAGGATTTTCGCACAGTATTCAGCTGCCTTTTCAAAATCCATTTGCTCCTCAGCAGCGAGGCTCATTGCCACTGCAGGGATTTTTAAGAACGCTCCTTCCATTGCAGCAGCGACGGTGCCGGAATAGTAGATGTTTATTCCTGCATTTGCGCCGTTGTTTATGCCGGCAACGAGCAGGTCTATAGGCTGCTCGCAAAGCTGCATAATAGCGAGTTTTACACAATCGGCGGGTGAGCCGTGGACACTAAAACCGATGAATTGGCCATTAATGTCAACCTTGTTACAGACAAGAG
>CAZTWR010000244.1:0-3135 GCA_964618055.1 uncultured Pirellulales bacterium
CTGGGTGACAACAGCCCCAACAGCGAGGACGGCAGGTGGTGGGCCAGGGCGGGCATTGGTAATAACGGCCTGTCCTACAGAGCGGGCGTTGTCCCCCGTGACTACCTTGTAGGTAAAGCCCTGTTTGTCTATTGGCCCGGCGGTTTTGAATTTCCCTGGCCTGATAGCTTAAAAAACTTTCTACTTAAGAACAGCCGGCATAACGGCCTGTTCAGAGTAATGTACTGGTTCGTTTCGTGGAAGTGGATTCCCAGTATTAGTCAGATGCGTTTTATCCGCGGCGGCTCAAGCAAAAACCAATAGCTAAGACGTGCGGTCACGACCACTTCTACAATCACGCCCACGCCGATGATGGCTGCGACCCGAGTAACGATAATGAGCTGACGGTTCCGGTAGGCCCGGCCTTGCTTAGAAAACGCAGGGTGTAAACTTATACTCCACTTTGCTAAATCAAAAAGGCTGTGAGGCTCAAAAAAAGAGGAAATATCCTGAAAAACCCTGCAAAAATAGCCGATTACTAAATTATAGGTGTATTGTGGGACTTTGTCTTTGGTTAAATCCAGGATAAAAAGGGGAATTTATGACAAGCAAATCTTTTAGCTTCAGCGAGGTATTGGGGTTTGGCTGGCGTGTAATGAAGGCCAACTTTTGGTTCTTCGTGGGTGTGGCTATTGTTTTATTCCTAATATCTTTGTCGGGACAAATTCTCGGGCAAGTAATGGAACATTTCCCTGAGGAAATTCCGCCTTTTCTGGTTTTTGCGTTGCTTGCTGTGACATTTATAATCGAGACCATGTTGGGAATAGGCTTAATCAAAATAACTCTCAGTTTTTGCGATGGTCAAAAGCCGAGGTTCAGCACCTTATTTAACGGGTGGGGTTGTTTCTGGCGGTACTTAGGCGCAGGACTTCTTTACGGTCTGATTGTAGGTGGTACTTTTATCGTGTGTATTTTACCATTCACATTGTTATCTGCCGCAATGGGTATTCCGTATCTCGCCCTAGTTGCTTTTGTTTCGGTCTTTATTCTGGCTGTAATTTTGTCAATTAAGTTTAGCCTGTGTTTCTACTTTGTCATCGATGAGGGTCTTGGCCCTATCAATGCACTCAGGGCAAGCAGTCGAGCAACAACAGGAGCCAAATGGTCATTATTTGTCTTCGGTATTTTATGCGGCTTGATAAATATTTTGGGTGTGCTTTGCCTTCTTGTCGGCGTATTTGCAACGTTTCCAACGATTATGGTAGCAGCAGCACTTGTGTATCGGCAACTATCGGCACAAACTCCGGAATTAGCCGAGTTTGGTATCAGCAGTTCTTATATCGAACCTAGCGCCATCCCAGTCCCTCCGATGGGCGGGACCAGTGTCGGTGTTGCTGGCGGGGTCCAACCTGTCGCTGGTATGCGGTTTGACCCTGGTATTCAATCCGGCCTTAGTTTCTGGCTTGGCCAGAGTACCCAACCTGATGAGGGTATCCAACCCGCTGGTGATATCCAAGACAAGGGGGAAGAGAAAAGCCACAACCCTTTGTGGGTTGTTGTATTGGGCGTTGGTGTCTTGATTGCGGCGAGTCTTGGCTACTATTTTCGGCGAGAGACAAAAGTCCCTGTGATTCTGCGCAGAATAGCACTAAGCGGGATATTATACTCCGAAGATGACCCATCGGCTATAATTGGTGGCAACATAGTAAAAGAAGGGGACATAATAAACGGCGCTAAGGTCGTCAAAATACACAAAGACATGGTTGAATTTGAGAAGAACGGTAAAAAGTGGACACAACGAACGCAATAATCGCCGCATCCAGAACCCACTGCTGTCCTGCTGGTTAGTTTTAGTGCGATGGTGTTGAGGGGAAAACGCAAGAAGTAGAAAGCTACATTCTTGGTTGCTAATCAAAAGACAACGGCCTGCCACAACGGGGGAAGGTAAGGAGCGACAAGCCGACCGCTCGGGGCTTTTTTTTTATTAGTTTCAGCTGTTATTTAACCATTTCTAATTCTTGACTTTTCGCCTGATTGGAGGTACTTTATTCGCATCGAGAACCCGGAGAAAATTATGGAAGAAGTTAAGAAGCCACAAGAACAACCCGTTAGAGGCCAAAAGGAAAAAGGCTCTAACGGAGAACATTTCGAGGATAAGCGGATTCTTGACGAACTCAAGAATTCATACCTTAACTATGCGATGAGCGTAATTGTTTCGCGTGCGTTGCCGGACGTCCGTGACGGTCTGAAACCTTCGCAGAGACGGATACTGGTTGCGATGAATGATTTGAACCTCGGCCCACGAAGCAGGCACCGCAAGTGTGCGAAAATCGTCGGCGATACGAGCGGCAACTACCACCCGCACGGTGACCAGGCGATATATGGAACGTTGGTGCGTATGGGCCAAGAGTGGAATATGCGTTATCCGTTGATTAACCCGCAGGGCAACTTTGGCAGTATCGATGCCGACCCACCGGCTGCTATGAGATATACCGAAGCGAGGATGGCTGCGCCAGCTATGGAAATGCTTGAAGATATTAACTTAGACAGCGTCGATTTTGTGCCGAACTATGATGAGACCCGCTCGGAGCCGACGGTTTTGCCGTCAAAGTTTCCGAACCTGCTGGTCAACGGCTCTACCGGGATTGCCGTTGGAATGGCTACGAACACCCCGCCACACAATATCGCTGAGGTCTGTGATGCCTTGTTGTTAGTCATTGAAGGCCCAAACTGCGGATTCAAGGATATTATGAAGTGTCTGCCCGGTCCGGACTTCCCAACCGGTGGGATTATTTGCGGCAAGAAAGGCATTATGGACGCTTACACCACCGGCAGGGGCCATCTGACAGTCCGAGGTAAAGTAGATATCGAGACGACAAAGAAAAGCAAGACAAGAATCGTAATAACTGAAGTACCTTATATGGTGGTCAAGACGATGATTGTTTCCAAAATTGCCGATTGCGTCCATAACGGCCAAATTGCGGAAATCGCCGACGTCAGAGACGAATCAGACCGGCACGGATTACGGATTGTGGTGGATTTAAAGAAAGACGCCGAGACGGAAGTCGCATTGAATAAGCTGTACCGTTACACCCCTCTGCAGAGCACCTTTGCTATTGCCAATATAGCACTGGTTAAGAACAGACCTGAAACTCT
>CAZTWR010000245.1:0-3113 GCA_964618055.1 uncultured Pirellulales bacterium
TATCGTTGGCCAAATATCTCTATCTTGCCCTTCGATGGCTCTTCCTTCTTTTCACCGAAGTACCTTCTCACATAGTCTTGAGCCTTCTGGAAAATCGGCTCAAACTGTTCTGGAACGCTTACGGTATCCAACATGTCACCTTTTCTCCATTATGTCAGTGATCCTATGATCATCAGCTAACGTGCCGTTACAGCACCTGTCAGCATTATCAGGATGATTTTAATTAATAATACTGGCTTCGAGTTTCTCATTTTTTACTCCTATTTCTTGTTCTGGCAGCGTAAAGAAGAACGTGCTCCCTTCGCCCGGTTTTGATTCTACCCAAACTTTACCATTATATGCTTCAACAATTTTTCTTACTAATGAAAGACCTATGCCGGTGTTCTCAATCTCATCACGCCTGGTCAGTGTCTGAAAAATCTGGAAAATCTTTCCAAAATACTTTTCCTCAATTCCAGGGCCATTATCAGAAATGCTAAATTTCCACCATCTACCTTCTTCAACGCAGCCTACTTTTATCTGGCCCTGAGGCTTATCTATATACTTCACAGCGTTGCTCAGCAAATTCTGGAATATCTGCATAATGTGGGTCTTTTCACACTCAATTACAGGCAGTTCATTTTCAACTGTAATCGTAATATTTTCCGGCGGAGCAATCATATCAATAGCTTCAGTGACAAGTTCATTCAGATTCACCACAACCTTTTCTTCTTTAACACGTCCGACCCTGGAATACTGCAAGATACCGTCAATCAGGTTGTGCATTCGGCTCACACGACTCACAAGTAAGTTTATTTGCTCTTTGCCCTCATCATCGAGCTTATCTGCATAATCAGTTGATATCCAACTGGCCAACGTATTAATCCCGCGGAGTGGAGCTTTCAAATCATGCGAGACTATGTATGCGAAGTCCTTTAGTTCTTGATTTGTCTTTTCCAGTTGCTCGAGCAGTTGGGCCTGACGCTGCTCTGCCTGTTTTTGCTCAGTGATATCCCGGAATATACCCTGTAGTAGTTCTTTGCCTCTCACTTCAAGTAGATTGGCCTTTATTGCAACATCTCTTATTCCTCCGGTTTTGGTAACAACCTGCGTTTCCAGGGTCTGGCCCCGTTTCTCTTTGAGATGCTTCTTGAAAGTCTTGCTAAATCCTCCTTCGATTTTTCCCGGAGGATGGAGAATCCGCTGGTGTTGACCAACCAGTTCTGATTTTTCCCGGCCAACTAATCTTGTTGCCGCAGGGTTACAGTCAATTATTATGCCTGTTTCGGCATCGCCTACAAAGATAGCATCTAATGCTCCCTCAAACTGCATTCTGTATTTTTCTTCTGCTTTACGCAAAGCCTTCTCTACTCTCTTGCGTTCGGTGATCTCTCGATTGAGATTATCTATAGATGTGGTCGTACTTTGTAAATCCTGGGTCATCTGGTTAAATGCCTTTGCTAAATCTTCTATCTCGTTCTTCGTTTTAATTTCTATTTGCGTATCTAACCTGCCTCCGCCTACTTTAATCGCAGCATCTCTTAGATTTATTATTGGTTTGGTAATTCTCCTTGAGAGATAGGTTCCAGCAACAATGGCCAAGATAATGCTTATGAGTATTATAAATACGGCTAGACTGAACCCCCGAGTTACAGATTCGTATGCCTCCAGAACCGGCAATTCAACCACAACCGCCCAATCAGGCGTCCCAAGGTGCGCATGGGTAGCCACAACATAGGTGTCTCGAATACCCTTTGATATATAAGCCGTACCTTTATGGGTCGATTCACCATCATTTACAAATTCATCTACCTCCTTCAGCCGTATTAAATTTTCTCCCTTTAAAACACGGCTAATATCACCAAAGGCGATAAGATTACCCCGCTTGTTTACCACGTAAGCCAGGCCATTATTACCAATCTTTATACTATCTACTAAATCCCACATAAATTTTAAATTCACTTCAGCTATTAAAACGCCTTTAAAATCACCAAATACATCTGTCACTGGAACAGTCATTACCACCATTGGTTCGCTTGTTACTTTATCAATATATATAGAGCTGATATATGTTCCTTTCTGGCTCGCCTTAGAAAACAGTTCACCCTCGTTATACTCCATTAATTGGACTGACAATAATTTTGATAAACGAGAGACTCTTAACAGTTCCTCTTCTCGTGCATTTAACAAGACCAACTGACGAAATGCCGGTTCAAGGCCCAGTAACTTCTCTAAGACCGGTTTCTGCTCTTCTTGAGAGACAGCTACCAGATTACTAAGACTGGCTGCTGCCTCCAATATGCTGAATTTCTCTTGAATGAAACTCTTGACGGTATTGGCCGCATCTTGAGCAATAAGTCGCTGCTGATTGACAATGTCTTTCTGCTGGGTTTGGAAGCTAAAATACATCTGTAAACTACTGGCAATTATCAGGACTACTATAACCAAAGCTGAAAAAGCAATAGCTAAAGTAACCGCTAAGCTTCGGAAAGCCCTTGTTTTTTTATCTTCAAGCTCTGACATTTTAACGAATTATCTCATCTGCTCTGCCCAACAGGCCTCCGGGCACTGTCAATCCCAGTTCTTGAATTACTTTGTAATTGAGCCTCAGACGTGACGGTGGTGTTACTACCATAATTGAACCAGCTGGAGTACCTTTGAAGATTTTGTCAGCCAGGAGTGCAACCATCCTGCCCTGCTCAACATTATCCGGAACAAAACTAAACATTGCTCCAAGATCAGCTGTAAAGTCCATACCGCCGCCAATAGGCACTTTATGCTCATTCGCAAACTTTAGAATTGCTCCAAAACCATCAGGCGAATGGTTAAGAATATCAGGCATTATCAGAATTGCATCAATGCCAATATCGTACAATGCGGCTCGTGCGTGTAGAGCAGCTTGCAGTTCTTTCACATTATTAACGGGGTCTTCTACTAACGTTATACCGGAGGATGAGGCAGTAGGTCGTAATCCTCCAAGTGCCATAGACGCATTAGGATAATTGGGGTCATAGATTAAATAAATCCGTTTGGCATGAGGCACCAGCTCTCGCAAAATCTCGAGGCGCTTAACCGTGTCTTCCGGACCAGGATAGCGAACACCAGTGATACGTCCGCCTGGTTGGGTTATGCTT
>CAZTWR010000246.1:0-3083 GCA_964618055.1 uncultured Pirellulales bacterium
ATCAGCCTAGACTCACAAATGCCCAACATCCCTTATCTTCTGCACAAAGCAAACAATGAAACCGAGATAGCGAAGGTATCGAACCAGCACATCAAAGCTTACGTAGCTTTTAGCATGCCCCAAATGTGCATGTCCATATACGGTCGGCCCGCAGACATAGATTCCGACCTTGCCTTTTTTCAATGGCTTAAATTCTTCTTTGCTTCTGGTTAAGCTGTTGTAAAGCTTCAGTTCCATCTGCAACACTTTCAATAGGGGCCCTTCACAATGTCCTTCTGAATTTCTTTTTCAAAAGTACTATCGCTGTTGCCGCTATTGCGTCGCCGGCTCCTATTTCGCCAAGCTCATCATTTGTCTTTGCCTTGACGTTAACCGTGGCAAAATCAATTCCCAAAAGCTCGGCGATGCATCTTTTCATTTGCCCTTTGAACGGCTCCAAGCGCGGCTGCTGGGCATGTATTATCAAGTCAACATTGGCTATTTCCCAGTCTTTTTCTTCGAGCTGCTCTTTCACAATAACCAAAAGTTTTTTACTGTCGGCGTCTTTCCACTTCGGGTCCGTATTGGGAAACAATGTCCCCATATCGCCCATTGCGGCTGCGCCTAACAGGGCATCCATAACAGCATGCAAACCCACGTCACCATCGCTGTAACCACCCAATCCAGCGTGGTAAGGCACATGGATTCCACACAGCATAAGCTTTCTGCCGGTAACTACCTCGTGGATATCGGTGCCGATTCCACTTCGATATTCAGGCTTAGGTCGCTCAATCACAATATCCCCTTTGTGCTCGGCACATCCGTCCCGACAATTTTGACCGCTTCGGCAAGAGCCTGACCCAATCCTTTGAAAATTGCCTCAGCTATGTGATGGCTGTTTGTGCCATATGGCACGTTTATATGCAGATTAAACTTACCCGTATTTGAAAAGCTCCGCAGCATTTCTTCCAGACACTCAACATCAAAATCGCCGATTTTATCTGTCCGATAGTCCACATTATATACACAGCTGCTCCTGCCGGACAAATCTATAGAAACATTGGCTATAGTCTCTTCCATCGGCACAGAACTATGACCGTATCTGGCAATCCCTTTTTTATCACCAAGGGCTTTGACCAAACATTCGCCCAGACATATCGCTATATCTTCAATCGTATGGTGTGCATCGACATTCAAATCGCCTTTGGCGCGGAGCACTAAGTCGATTTTGCCGTGCTTACTCAGATGTGCGAGCATATGGTCTAAAAAGCCGATGCCGGTATCAATCTCATATTTACCGACGCCGTCCAGATTAAGCTCTAAGCTTACGTTGGTCTCTTTTGTCTTCCTATGAATTTTAGCGGTTCTCTCTTCCATAAGAATATCCTTAATTGGTAACTGGTAACTGGTAATTATTTAACCATTTAACCAATCACCATTTAACCAAATTCATATAAGATTTCTTTCAAAGCCAAAAGTAGTGTATCATTTTGTTCAGCCGTGCCAATAGTAATCCTCAATTTATCCTTAAGCTCCGGGTAAGCAAAGTATCTGATGAAGATATTTCGCTGTGTCAATTTTTTATAAACTTCAACCGCCTTGCTGTTTTTGCATTCTGCCAGGATAAAGTTTGCGCTGCTGTCGGGGACATCAAAGCCGAGGTTTCTCAGTTGCCCAGTTAGTCTTGTGCGTTCGGCTTTTACTTTTTCGACCGTCTTTTGGAAATAATTTTGGTCCCGGATAGCAGCAGTGGCAGCGGCGATAGCGACTACATCGACATTGTAGGAATCCTTGACCTTGACAAGGCCAGCTATTAAATCCGGCTGGGCAATCGCATACCCGAACCGCAAGCCTGCAAGAGAATATCCTTTACTCGTAGACCGAAGAATAATCACATTATCGAAATCTTTAACCAGAGCTGTGCAATTTTTCTCTGCAAAGTCCACGTATGCCTCATCAATCAACAATACGCCTCTGGCTTCATCGGCTAACGAAGCCAGCTCATCAACATTTATAAAGCTGCCGTTAGGTGCATTCGGATTGCAGACAACCGTTAAGCCGGCGGCGCTTGCCGCCAGTTTGGCCGGCAGATTAAATTCGTTGTCAAATGGAATTTCTATTGCTTTGCAATTTTGCAACTCAGCCAGCACCGGATAGAGTGAATATGTCGGAACCGGATAGGCAACAGGCCTATTCTCGTCACAAAATGCCTGAAAAGCTATTCTCAGTAACTCATCTCCGCCATTGCAGCACATAATATAATCGGGGCCAATGCCGTTAACCTCCGCAGCCGCCTCTCGAAAGGCACTCCCAGTTGGGTCTGGGTATCGGCGAAGCTGCTCTGAGCCTATTTCCGAAAGCACCTTCATTACCTTTGGCGAGGGCGGATAGGGATTTTCATTGGTATTGAGCTTTACGACGTTGGCCTGCCTTGGCTGAAAGCCCGGCTGATAACCAGCTGCCTTTTCAATATTTTCCCTGAAATAGCCCATAACTTACCCGTAGCTCATATTGCGTCGTGCGTATTGCGTATAAAGAATCTCATCTTCTATTCGCTAAACGTTATTTCCCCCCAGATTATACGAATATTTGGTCAGAAGCAAAGATAGATTTTGGGGTATTGGTAAACAGTCAGATACCGGAGGTGCGAAAACGCTTATTTTTGGCAGTAATCTATGAGGCGGGCGATTTCGCTGCGCAGGTCCTTGCGGTGCACAATCATATCCACAAAGCCGTGCTCAAGCATAAATTCAGCTGTCTGAAAGCCCTCCGGCAACTCTACCTTTATTGTTTCAGCAATGGTGCGAGGGCCAGCAAAACCAATAAGCGCTCCGGGTTCGGCTATTATACAATCACCTAACATTGCAAAGCTTGCTGTAACTCCGCCGGTGGTCGGGTCCGTCAGAACTGAAATGAAAAGTCCCCCAGCCTCATCATATTTAGCCAATGCTGCAGAAGTTTTGGCCATCTGCCCAAGTGATACCACACCTTCGTGCATCCTGGCTCCGCCGGAGCAGCTAACCACCACCAACGGCAGGTTCTCCTCCATTGCTTTATCGACAGCGGCACAGAGCTTTTCGCCAACGACAAAACCCATGGAGCCC
>CAZTWR010000247.1:0-3083 GCA_964618055.1 uncultured Pirellulales bacterium
CAAGCTGACCGCAAGGCGAACCAACATAGTCGTTCTCCACCGCCTGCGCCATATCAACAATCTTGAACTTATCTTCAACTTCAACATTATTAGCATCGAGCAGCGACAAAATAAGATTCAAAGTCAGTGAAGCCGAACGGCTCATTCCTCCGCCTGGAATGTTCCCATAAATGACACCGTCGATACCCTGCGAAAGCTCAATCCCTTCCCGCCTCAAAATATATTCCACCCCATAAGCAAAACGCCCCCACGTATTGACGATGGACGCCGATTTCGGCCCAGGAACCTCCCCAAACTTAAATTCAATAGCTCCATCTTCGGGAAAATTCCCGCTAAATAGCCTCACACTCTTGCTACCGTTAGGCCGATAGCCCAGCCAGATGAATCTGTCGGTTCCCACACCGAACAGTTCCGTACCGTTGTAATCGCCGTGCTCAACCCCGAGGCAAAAACGAGACGAAGTCCTCCTGACGTTGCCGCCTTTGATCTCTATATTATTATCCTTGGCCAACTTCAGTATTTTGTCTAACGCAGCTTGTCCTTCTTTTGTCAGCTCCATTCGGTAACCTCATCTTCTACCAGAATATAATGTAAAGCGCCACTGTCAGAAGTGTAATAAACACGCCGAAGTACACCGAACCCTTAGACCAGTTCAATTCAATCTTCGTTTGCTCCGGCAGTACAATTCGTTCCCTCATCGGATTTATCAACGTCACCAACAGCAGGATGAACGCAATAGCACCTACTGTGATCGCCATACGGTTCAGAAATGCCATCTCGCCCCAGCCGAAGAATAAAATCCCGTAGATAATCGGGCTAAGGATCAGCCCCAGAACTCCACAACATCGTGGCGTCCATTTCAAAAACAATCCAAACAGGAATATCGTCAGAACCCCAGGCGAGACAAATCCCTGGAACTCTTGAATGAAAGCGAAAGCACCCTTAAACCTGGGATTTGCCAATACCGGCGCGATCAGACACCCGATGATTACGCCTATCGGTACACAACAGCGACCTACCCACACCAGCACTTTCTGCGTAGCATTCTTATTGAACCATTCTCTGTAGATATCCATCGTGAAGATAGTCGAAGCCGCGTTCAACATCGATGCCAGAGAGCTGATTACCGCCCCCATCAACGCCGCCAATACAAATCCACGCAGGCCGGTCGGAGTTAAGTAACGAATCAACAGTGGAAATGCACCATCGTAGTCATAGCCGACTAACTCTTGCTGAACTTTAACGTCGGGGTGGCTCTTATCCACACCCTCGAGCATTTCCTCGTTGATTGCGCTGAGGTCCTCGCCCTCCGGAACAACCTTACTGAGTACCGCTGCATTGAAGGACAGCACTTCTGCAGCAAGCTGTGGTTGCAACTGCGCAAAGTCGCTGTTGAATGGAATAACCATCGCCGCTTCAGCCGGTGATGTCTTGGCCCGCTCAAACGCCTCTAACACAGGCTTGTTCAGCGACTCCAGGCTCATTGCGTTCTCTTGCATCTTCGCCCCATACAATGTGAAAGCGATAATACCCGGAATGCACACAACAAAAGGAATTATCAGCTTCAAGAAAGCTGCAAACACCACACCTCTTTGCCCCTCTCTCAAAGAATGAGCACCGAGTGTTCTCTGCATAATATACTGGTTCAGGCCCCAGTAGTAAAAGTTCGGAATCCAGATACCTAACAGCAATGCCGTCCAGGGCAGAAAATCGCTGGCCCGCGGCAGTACCATGTGCATATTAGCTTCTTTGAGCACCGAGAACTTCTCACCAAACCCTGCACCTTCACCCACACCTAACGATGTATTCACCGCTGCAACATCAATCCCCTCGAATCTGCCCGGGTCGTCCAAAGCCATAAACGCCAGCACCATTACCACAGCACCGCCGATTATTAAAGCTGACCCCTGAATCAGGTCCGCCCAGGCGCAGGCCTTGAGGCCTCCTGCTGCAACATATATACCTGCAAGGATACCAACGAACCATGAGAGCGTTGTGATGTTGATAGGTATCCCCATCAACTGGCCTTTAAACAACGGACTCAACGCCTTGGCTCCAAGATAGATTACTGTAGGGATTGTTACTCCCAAATAGATAATCACCATCAATAGCGACATTACCAGTCGGGACGTATGATTGAAGCGGTACTCCAGGTACTCAGGTATCGTAAAAATCCCGCTCTTGAGAAACTTCGGCAAGAAGAAAAACGCCACTACAACCAGGGTTATCGCAGCTATCCATTCGTAGCTTGCCACTGCCAGGCCGATAGAGCCCTTAGCCGCTTGGCCCGACATTCCAACAAACTGCTCAGCCGAGATGTTCGCTGCAATTAGTGAAAATCCAATCAACCACCACTTCAGCCCCCGACCAGCCAGAAAATAATCCTCACTGGTTTTTTCTTTCCGGCTCTTGAACAGACCCACGGTAACTACACAAACGAAAAATACCGCTAATATAACAATGTCTAAACTGCTTAATTCCATTTGTGAACTCCTTAATTTAGACCTTCCCTGCCAAAATCCTTTCCTTTCTCTTTATTTCCCTTCTAATTCATACCCTGAGCCTTACTAAATTGACCGCCATTATATACCACATCCCATTGACAGCAACATATTTAAAAACACAATTGTCTCCCCGAGCGAAGCCGAGGAATCTATTCTTTTTTAGCTGGGATTTATTATGAAATGCCTGGAATGTTTGAATGCGTTAGCCGAATCCGATTCAACTTAATCAAATTAATCAAAAAACCAGATATTCGCTCGCTTTTTTCAGCCTGCCGCTAAGTGGCCTGACCCCTACTTTCCCCACATCTTCAATGCGTCTTATCTGCCAGTTCCTCCGCCTCTCCAGAATTTGCTTCACCGTTACCGGCCCAAGTCCCGGAACTCTCAAAAGCTCCCACTTAGAGGCCCGATTCACATTCACCGGAAACGCCTCAGGATGCCTCAGCGCCCACGCCTCTTTAGGGTCGCAAGCCAGAGAAAGATTACCATCCTCACCGAAAACAATATCCGACCCCTTAAACCCATATTTGCGAAGCAGAAAATCCACCTGGTATAGCCGATGCTCCCGCACAAATACAT
>CAZTWR010000248.1:0-3081 GCA_964618055.1 uncultured Pirellulales bacterium
CAATGCAAATTGTGCCGGCAATCCTATTATCCGAATTAATAAGCGGGCTGTTAGCGGGGATTTTCCATCATCGTGAAGGCAATGTAGATTTAAAACCCAAGACGGCAGATATATTCAAGATTAGAAATATGCTGAGTCCTCTTGGTTACATCGAAAGCTTCAAGAAGACTGTCCCCTTACATCTGAAAGTCGCCCTGCTTCTGGCGGTTTGTAGTATTGCTGGTACTGTCGCTGCGGTTTTTGTTGCGGTGAGCATTCCTAAATTCTGGCTAAAGCTCTACATTGGCTGTTTAGTATTGTCGATGGGGATAGTTATCCTGGTTTGCTTCAACAGGAATTTTAAGTTCTCATGGAAAAGAATCAGCTTTTTGGGTTTGATTGCCTCCTTTAATAAAGGTATGAGCGGTGGAGGATATGGGCCGGTGGTAACCGGCGGACAGGTTCTGTCGGGAGTGGAAGGGAAAAGTGCTGTTGGGATTACATCTTTGGCTGAAGGTTTAACCTGCCTGGTGGGAGTAATTGCATACACGCTGATAAGTAAAAACCCGGTTGACTGGAAGCTCGCACCTTATATTATCGTTGGAGCTGTATTGTCGGTACCTCTTTCGGCAAAAAGCGTAAAGATAATAAGCGAGAGAAAGCTCAAGATGGCAATTGCTTTGCTTACGATAGCTTTAGGTATACTGACTATTGTAAAGACTATAGTATAAACGTAACTCTGTATGTTGTAGGAGAATTTTAATGAATGCAAGAAACTGGGTATATTTTGCTGTAATGGCGACAACCATTGTGTTAGCTGGTGAGATTTGTTTTGCTGCCGATGACGGTGATTTTCAATACTGGAGCTCGGCGGATTTTTCTTTTGATATCGATAAGGACTGGAAATTTAAATTTCAAGAAGAATTTCGGCTCGGGGAAAGCGGCGGACGCCTTTACCGTCACCATTCTGATGCGGGGTTTGTGTACACGGGTTTTGCGGACTGGATAGATTTGGGGTTCAACTACAGGCAGGTATTTGAAAAAGACAGCGAAGGTGAATGGAGGCAGGAAAATCGGCCACATCTAAATGTTACATTAAAAGGCAAATTGCTTGGCCTTGATGTAAGTGACAGGTCAAGAATTGAATATCGCGACAGAGAAAACAAAGAGGACGTTTGGCGGTATAGAAACAAGGTCACGGTGAAACTGCCGTTCGAGCTTACAGAATTTAAATTAAAACCTTATCTGGCAGATGAGGTGTTTATTACTCTCAATGACGACAATGTTGACAGGAACAGGCTGTATGCGGGGGTTTCCTTTAAGCTGGCGAAGAATCTGAAAGGTGATGTTTTTTACATGTGGCAATCGAGCAGGTCCAGCAGTAGCTGGACAGATATCAATGTGCTTGGGACAGCGTTGAAATTTAGCTTTTAGGGTTTTGTCTATAGGGGAGGTTAATTTTTGACGTTCTTGTTTTTTGTTGCCAGGTATTGGTTTATTGCTGCTGCTGTTCTTCGGCGCTGATTACATCATAAGGAGGGCAGACACAGCTACCCACATTGCCAACTATCGTTTCGTCAAGCCTGAAAGCTCTAAATGACTTAATTTCTATAAACTTAAAGCTGAGAACTGTTTTATGCTAATACTAAATTCCAGATTCACTTATAATGGATTTTCAAGGATTACGAAGCTCAGAATAATACTAAAAAAAAGACAAATTGTCAAATATGATTAGGCCAATTGTAAAAAAGGTGAAGTATGGAGCAGATAATAATGGTCCCGATTGGGAAAATCCACTCGCCATATAAAAAAGGCACGGATATTCCCATCCAGGGAACTTTTAAAAGTGATGTTGAGGCGTGGATTGAATTGAAGGGTAAATATGCAGGTGGGCTAAAGGACCTGCATGAATTCAGCCATGCGATAATCCTATACTATTTCCACAAATCACAGAAAGAGGAAATCGAGGGCAGACCTTTCTTAGAGCAAGACAAGCACGGGATATTTGCAATAAGAAGTCCACATCGGCCTAATCACATAGGCCTTTCCATTGTAAAGGTCAAAAAGATAGAGGCAAATAAGATGTATTTCACGGAAGTAGATGTTCTGGACGGCACGCCTGTTCTTGATATAAAGCCCTATGTCAAATATTTCGATAGCCGGGACAATGTAAAGTCCGGCTGGCTGGATGAGCACTTCAAAGATGGAAATATCCCGGACGAAACTATTCTAAGATGATAAAAAGTAAACTGCTGACTTTGCTTGTTAAATTTGGCGTTTAGATTTCTTTTTCTGCGCCAGGTATTGATTTATAGCAGCGGCGGCGATTCGGCCTTGGCCCATAGCGAGGATAACGGTTGCGGCACCTAAAACGATGTCTCCGCCGGCATAAACGCCTTTGAGCGAGGTTTTACAGTTTTCGTCAACAATGATATTGCCCCATTTGTTGAATTGAAGGCCAGGGGTGGTCTGGCGAATCAAGGGATTTGCGATGTTGCCGATAGCTATAATACAGGCGTCGACATCAATTGTAAGCTCTGAGTCTTCAATTGGAATGGGTCTTCTTCGGCCGGATTCATCAGGTTCGCCAAGTCGGTACTTCAGACTCTCAATAGCAGTTACGTGGCTATTTTGGTCGCCAATTATTCGCTTTGGACTTTGCAATATGTGAAATTCGATGCCCTCTTCTTTTGCGTGGTGGACTTCTTCGATTCGTGCAGGCATTTCCTTTTCGCTTCTGCGATAGAGAAGATAGACCTTTTCTGCGCCGAGTCTGACGGCTGTTCTGGCTGAGTCCATAGCGACGTTGCCTCCGCCGATGACAGCGACTTTCTTTGAGCGTGCTATCGGTGTATCGGCGCCTTTGCCGAAGTCATAGGCCTTCATAAGATTTGCGCGTGTCAGGTATTCATTGGCACTGTATACTCCGACAAGAGACTCACCTTCAATGTTCATAAATCTCGGCAGGCCGGCTCCGACGCCAATGTAGACTGTATCGAAGCCGTCTTTTTTCATAAGCTGTTCAATGGTTCTTGTTTTACCGACGATAAAGTTGCAGACGATTTTGACGCCCATTTTGGTAAGGATGTCGATTTCCTTTTG
>CAZTWR010000249.1:0-3047 GCA_964618055.1 uncultured Pirellulales bacterium
TCTATCTTTCAATGGAAAAAAATATGAGCTGCGGGGTAGGCAAATGCGGCCATTGCATGATTGGCAAGTATTACGTCTGCAAGGACGGCCCAGTTTTCACCTACGAACAAATAGAACAATATCCCGATATATTCGATTAAGCACAAAACGAGGTTTTGTATGGCTGCAAAGTTAATAATCGATTTGGCAAAATGCAAACTTCAGGGTGAATCCAAGGTGCGGTGTTCATACAAGCATCATCCTGAAAACAAAGGAATCGATTCGCTACTGGAGATGATTCGTTTCGCCCTGATTTGTCGCAGGTGCGAGGCGGCGCCGTGTATTGAGGCTTGTCCCGTAGGAGCTTTAGAGAAAGTGCCGACCGAAAATAATGACGCTGGCATTCTCAAACGGGCAAATATGTTGTGCACCAGCTGTGGCACCTGTGCGATAGCGTGTCCGTTCGGGACGATATATACCGATTTGATACCTTTTCCAAGTAGTGTTTGCGACATCTGCAAAGGCAGACTTAAACCGGGAGAGAAACCCCTCTGTGTTAGTACCTGCAAGGACGGAAGTATAGACTACAAAGAAGTAGTTGTGGAAGGTGACTTGGTAGAGGTCTTTGACGATATCGTTGTCAAAGTCTCTGGTGGCCAGTTATGGAAGCCGTTTTTGAGAAAAGAAGAGAAGGAAAAGGCAAAGAAATGACTGAGGCGTTACAGAATTTGTTCCGGCTTTTGTTCTGGATTCTGATTTTTCCAGGCTTTTTATTTACCGCCTGTTTCGGCTTGATTGCCTCCTGGATAGTTCGCAAGGTCAGTGCCCTTATACAGTGGCGTGTTGGCCCACCGCTATTTCAACCATTTTACGATGTAGCAAAACTGATGGGCAAGGAAATACTTATCCCCCAGGAGGCTCAACGAATTGTCTTTATGGGAGCACCACTTGTCGGTCTGGCGGGAGTGCTATTGCTTTCGACAATGCTCTGGCGGATAACCATCGACCAAACGACCTTTGTTGGCGACATCATCGTAGCGATTTATCTGATGGTTCTGCCGTCTTTAGCATTGATTTTCGGCAGCAGTGCCAGCGCCAGTCCTCATGCAGCAGTCGGCACAGGCAGGGAAATGAAACTGGTCATGAGCTATGAACTGCCGTTGGTGCTGGCTTTTATCGTGGTGATTATAAAAACCGGTGGGCAGCTCAGTCTGGCTGCAATTGCTCAGCAAACACCTGCCTTTAGCGTATCCGGAATGCTGGCATTTATGGTTGCCTTGTTGTGCATCCAGGCAAAACTTGGGTTCGTGCCATTCGATATAGCTGAGGCAGAGACTGAACTTGGCAGCGGCGTTTTGATGGAATATTCAGGAGCGCTACTTGCTGTCTGGAAAATTATTCAAGCAATGATGCTTGTAGCATTGCCACTGTTTTTAGTAATGGTGTTTCTCGGCGGATTCGACGCAGACTTTCTATCGGGGCTTACAACGCCTGTTGGCACCGTGCCCGTGGGTGTAATAGTTTTGCTGGTTTTTATCGTCACGGGCTTGCTGGCGAGATTCAGCAAGTATATAGACATATTATTTTTACTGAGTTTAATTGCCGCATGCTTGTTAGCAGGACTTGGCAAATATGTGCTGATAGTGGTTTTGTTTATTTTGATAAAGAATACCAATCCGCGTGTGCGGATTGACCAGGCGATGAAGTTCTTCTGGTTTTACTGCGGGATTGCTTTAGCTGTCGCTATTATTTTAGCCTTAGTAGGCAATACTTATGGCATCGGCTGGCTGTAAGGTGGATTTATGAGTTGGAAGATATGGTCATTAAAAAAATCACCATGGGTATTTCACGTTAATACCGGTGCGTGCAACAACTGCGATATCGAAATTGTTAATTTGCTGACACCAAAGTTTGACGTTGAACGGTTCGGTATCAAACTGGTTGGCTCTCCCCGACACGCTGACGCCCTGTTGGTAACCGGTGTAGTAACAGCCCAGGCGGCCCCACGGTTACGAGAAATCTATCGGCAGACCCCCAAGCCCTGCGTTGTCTTCTGCATAGGTGCCTGTGCCTGTCATACGGGAATATTCAGAGGCGGCTATCATGTGGTCGGGCCGGTAGATAAAATAATCAAAGAAATTGACCCCAATGCAATTATCGCTTACGTTCCGGGCTGTCCGCCTAAGCCGGAAGCTATGATATCCGGTGTGGTAAAAGCATTGTCGGCTTTATAACAGGACATAATATGAACCAGGAAGAATTAAACAACAAACTATTAGAAATAAAAGATAAACTCATAGCGATTGAACGAAAGCCGGACAGTAGAATATGGCTTAGCTGTGAGGCCGAAAACGGCTATGCTGTCAACAAGTTCCTGTTTGAGGATGTGCCTTTGCGGTTCGTGATTGCTACAGGTATTGATTCTGATGATTGCTTTGAAGTTCTCTATCATTATGCGTATGACGAAACCGGCTGTATGGTTACTTTAAAAGCCTTCATCCGTGACCGTAAGAAACCAGCGATTGAATCTATCGCACCTTTTTTACCGGCTGCAGAGTGGATAGAAAGAGAGATACACGACATATTAGGGATTGATTTTAAGAACCATCCTGATATGCGACGGCTGATTTTATCTGATGATTGGCCCGAAGGCGTTTATCCGTTGAGGAAAGATGCACCAAAGCCCAAGGAACGACCTGACGGCCAGCCCTCCAGCCGTCCAACCATCCAATCACAAACGCCAGCCCGGCGAACCGTCCAACTGTCGAAACCCATTCTGGCAGTCGGGCCGTTTCATCCGCTCCAGGAAGAGATGGAGTTTTTCCAGCTAACCGTCGATGGCGAAACGGTAACCGATATCGATATGAGAATATCTTATAACCACCGCGGCATAGAAAAAATCAGTGAGTCACTTCAGTTTGACCAGGTACCATTTTTGGTTTCCCGTGTATGCGGGATTTGCTCGGCCTCGCATCCTTTAGCTTATGTGCAGGCGGTGGAAGAGCTTGCCGGTGTAAAGCCACCTGAGCGAGCATTGTACGTGCGAACGATTGTCAACGAGCTTGAGC
>CAZTWR010000250.1:0-3035 GCA_964618055.1 uncultured Pirellulales bacterium
TTTGTATATGTTATCTTACAATCAGTATTGTGATGCGAACCAAGGACGATGTGCGTTTTGTGGTTCCTTATGTCGAATTTGCCAAACAAACTAAGGGTACTCGGCCGTTGGTTTTGGATACGTCGGCAATTATCGACGGGCGGATAGCAGATTTGTATCAGAGTAGATTGTTTGACGCTCCGTTGATTGTTCCGCGTTTTGTTCTCAATGAGCTGCAATTAATAGCGGATTCCGCCGACAAGCTCAAGCGTAACCGCGGCAGACGGGGACTTGATATACTTAACAGGATGCAGACAGATTCTGTTATTGACGTAGAGATTGATGACAGCATCATTCCGGGGGTCGAGGAGGTCAAAGGCGTGGACCAGAAATTGATGGTCTTTACCAAGAACTGCAATGGGCGATTGGCAACGACCGACTATAACCTCAGCAAGGTTGCACGGGTGCGTGAGGTGGATGTAATGAATATAAACGATTTGGCCAGCTCGCTAAAGACGATTGCTTTGCCGGGTGAGATTATGAAAGTTAAGATACTAAAGCCCGGCGAAGAGGCAGAGCAGGGTATCGGTTATCTGGACGACGGGACAATGGTTGTTGTTGAAGGTGCTCGCAACAAGATTGGGCGAGACCTGGCCATTAGTGTAACCAGTTCGCTGCAGACTTCGGCTGGTAAGATGATTTTCGGCAAGTTCGAAGGTTTTGCGCAGAAGGGAAATGACAGAGGGCGGGTATCATCTAAAAGGCCGACCAGAACGAGTACATCAGAGAACAACAAGAAGTAAAATCGCAAAAGCGCTCTTTTGCTCTTGTCTTTGATTGAGCCGACGATACCGGATTCTTGGAAACTATTTGGACTTTAAGAGGTATTTTGCGAGCAGTGCGATTGCGGATAAGTGGCCTGCGGCGAATAGCAGCCAATGGAAATGGGATTGGAAATCGGGTTCAGCGATGTGCAGACCGGCAACGCAGAAAGAGACGACCACAACGAGGGCAGCGAGGATGAAGGCGAGCCAGCCAGCTGGGGTTGGTCTGAGGGCTTTGGCACAAGAAGAGCGGTAGAGTATTATTATGGCGAATATGAGCAGTGTAAGCGAGGTAAGGATTGGAGCCAGGATGGGACCGGCCCAGGCGGTTGGTATTAGAAACAGTATGTCCCAATCCATAATTGAGTTGGGCCAGTCGATAAGGACTTTTAGCCAGATGTAGTAGAAGACGTCCCAGATTGCGAAGATAGTTAGAAAAAATGCGAACCGCTGTTGATTGTTTTTACCGAACAGACAGGCGGCGATAAACATTAGAATCAATGTTGCGGCTTCTCTGCCAGTTTCAGTTAGTAAAAGTCGTTTCCACAGCGGACTGATACCAAATTCGGCCAGGGGGAAGGTGAAGCCGGCAGGGTGAAAGATTGTTCGCAGATAGACAACCACAGCGGCTTCAATGTATGCAAAGGCAATGCCGAAGATAACAACGATACAAAATCGTTTTAGCATTGCCTTCAGAGATTGCGGGGATGTATCTGATAATTGTTCGTGCATTTGCATTATAGATTTTGCAATTCTTTTAGTAATACGGGGATGATTTTGCCGGCTGGTACTATCGAGATTCTTCTTCCTTTTCGGTAAAGGTAAGCCTTGTTTTTGGCGGCGCAGATAGCCAGGTCGGCGTCGGCGGCTTCGCCGGGCCCGTTTACGATGCAGCCCATCACGGCGATACGCCGTGGTTTATCAATATCAGTTAGGGCTTTTTTTACTCGGCGGGCCAGCTTGATTACGTCAATTTCAGCGCGGGCGCACGTCGGGCAGACTATCAGCTCCGGCGTCGAGCGTTTGTAAAGACCGAGTGCGATTAGAATCTGTTTTGCAATTTTTGTCTCCATGATTGGGCTGCTGGCAGCGCTTACTCTAATCGTGTCGCCAATACCCTCTGCGAGCAGTGTCCCCAGAGCAGTGGCTGAAGGTATTTGGGCGTCTTCGGGAAGACCGGCGTGGGTTAAGCCGAGGTGAATTGGATAATCGAAGGCTTCGGCGATACGGCGGTTGATTTCGATGGTTCGCAGGCAGTCGCTGCTTTTTGCACTGAGGACCAATTGCGTGAAGTTGCGATTTTCGAATAGTCGGACATACCTTTTCATTTCCTTCAACATAAAAGCGGTACGTTTTTGGGGTGGGACATCCTTGGTTTTCAGGTCTCTGATGCTTGCTTCGTTGATACCGATGCGGATAGCGATTTTGTACATTTTGGCGGCGTCTATTATTCGATGGATACTTTCTCGATTTTTTATATTGCCGGGGTTCAGTCTTATTTTGGCAGCTCCAGCTTCTATTGCTTCAATGGCACGGGCCGTGCTGAAGTGGATGTCGGCGATTAGGGGGACAGATACTTTTTGGACAATTTTTGCAAAGGCGGCGGTGTCGGCACGTGTGGGGACGGCGATTCTAACTAACCGGCAGCCGGCCCGGACGATTTTGTTTATCTGCTTTACGCAGCGGGCAATATCGACTGTTGGAACCTTCGTCATCGACTGGATAACAACCGGAGCAGACGAGCCGATTTTAACCTGGCCGACCTTGACGATTCTCGTTTTTCTTCTTTTAATCATATCGAAATTGTAGCTTGTTTTAGATTGGCGAGCAAATTAAAATACGGCCAAATGCGTAGTTTGGAAACTATCTTAAAACTGTCACCCTGAGCGAAGCGAAGGGTCTGCTCGGCTCAAGATGAGAGATTCCTCGCTGCGCTCGGAATGACATTCTGTGCTTTGAGATTGATTATTATTATGGGATCGATGCTGATATCCATTGCTACGGTGCTGTTTATTGCCTATTGGGGTTTGGGCCTGATACTCTATTTTATGCAGCCTACGTTTTTGTATGGCCCTATGCAGGAGGTTTTTTATACACCGGAAGAATTAGAGCTGGATTTTGAGAAAGTGACTTTCAAAAGTGATGACGGCCTGCTGTTGAGCGGTTGGTATATCCCTGCCGAGAACTCGGAACTGACGGTTCTGTTCTGTCACGGCAACGGGGGCAATATAA
>CAZTWR010000251.1:0-3018 GCA_964618055.1 uncultured Pirellulales bacterium
GGGCGTTGTGATATAGACTGAATGGTTTAATACCTTTTTAGGAAGATTGTTATGGCATCGATAAAACCGAGAGTAAGTGTTGAGTACGGCGAGAATGCAACTATTGTCACTTTTGCCGATGAAAAAATTCTCGAAGAGAAGGATGTCCAGGCACTTCAAGAGTCTATCATGTCTGTCATTGAGCAAGCAGAGCGGATAAACCTGATTTTAGATTTTTGCAATGTGCGGTTCTTGTCGTCGGCCGTTTTAGGGCTTTTAATTAGAATCAGCAAAAAGGTTTATGAACGCGACGGCCAATTAAAACTTTGCAGTATAGCCCCAAAGATCTATAAAATTTTCAAAATAACGCGGCTGACCAAAATTTTCGATATATACAAAGATGTAGAAAGTGCAGTTGAAGGCTCATCCACGGCAGATTAGGCAGCAATCTCTTTTTATTTTGTTCACAAGGACAAGGAATTGGCCGATAATTATAATTTAGCATGACCGATAATTTGGGACGTAATTCCGCCTTTGCAGGCTCGTTGTAAGGACATTTTGAGATAGTATAAGTTTATGGCGTCGAGAACACCGACTACTTGCTCAATGGCTATCAGAAGCACACCATTTGCTATTGCTGAGGTGTTCGAGTGGATTCTACCTAAGCTCGAAGCTAACAATTTCAGCCAAGAGGATATTTTTGCTGTCCATCTTGCCTTAGAAGAAGCTTTCATCAATGCCATCAAGCACGGTAATAAAATGAATCCTGACAAAGAGGTTAAAATTGACTATTTGGTGAGCCCCAATAAAGTTGAAATTTCTATGACAGACGAGGGTAATGGATTTGACCCGGAAGCCGTACCGGATCCACGACTTGGTGAAAACCTTTATAAGAACGAGGGGAGAGGGCTGCTTCTTATGCAATCGTATATGGATGTGATTGAATTCAGCGAATGTGGCAATCGCGTGCATATGGTCAGATATAAAGAAAAGCCACGTTTAGCGGAGGCTCAGAGGCAGGCACAGGCATAATCGACAACAGGATGCCGACAAAGTAATAACGGAAAAAGTGGGATAATTAAAAGATGTTTAACAGAGTTTTCGTTGCTTGTAGCTGTTTGTTTGTTCTGGGTGGCTGTATATATAATGACGAGCCAATGCCCAAGATTACATATGACTATAATATTAGTGAAACTATTCAACCAAGACTTCCAACACCAACCAGAAGCCAGATAGACTCAATTGATGAAAATATTCCGCAAGGATGGTTACCGCCTTCGGTGGCGGAAAAGAAATGGACAGCTATAGTGATACATCATTCAGGGACGAAAAACGGCAATGCTGCTATATTTGACAAGTGGCATAGAGAGGGTAACCATTGGGAAGGTGTCGGATATGATTTTGTTATAGGTAACGGAACTAATAGCGGTAATGGCGAGGTTGAGGTAACATACCGGTGGCGAAAGCAAATTACAGGGGCCCATTGCGGCGGCACAGCTGGTAACTGGGCCAATAAAGAGGCAGTAGGGATTTGTCTGGTGGGTGATTTCAATCGAACGCTGCCTACTTCTTGGCAGATGCAGTCTCTCGTGAAATTAGTTCGTTTTCTGCAAAACCGCTATGGAATTCCCAAAAGCCGTATTTACGGCCATAACACCGCTCCTGGGGCATCTCCAACGGACTGTCCTGGTAAAAAGTTTCCGATGGCCAAACTAAAATCGATGCTTGATTTTTGAGCTTATACCATACCAGCATTTAGGCAGTGGCCCCCATCAGCCTACTGGGTCCCATAAACTCACTTCTAAATTCGACAACAGTGCTTCTTTGATAAAATAAAACCAAAATACCATATCCTAAAAAAGTTGCCGTGTGATTATACCGAAGCTTTTGGCGGACTTTTTCTCCAAAAGCAAATGCAAGGAGCTAATTAATGGATATGGGAGACTGGCTGTTTTCACCAAGCTGTGCGTTGGGTGAGCAGATAGCCCAGCAGATTTTTGACATTCTGCCCGAGCGTGGGCCTATTATGGTAATTATGGATAGGGACGGTAACTGCTGGTCCAGCAACTCTGAAGAATTTTCCAAGTTAAACATCAACGAGTCGTTTTTGATAGAACTCTGCGCCACAATCGACGATGGTGCTGAGCCGGTTATAACACAGGCAAACGACTGCAGCATTATTGCCGCACAATTGACTACTGAGCGAACCAATTGTGGGTATGTGATTATTGCTCTGCCGCAATACAGCCCTGAATCAACCCTGGTAAATATTGACCTGATTGAAACATTACTCAGTCAGACCGGTTTGATAGCCAAATTGATTGAGAAAAATAATCTCCTTCATGAACTTCAAATGAAACAGCTCAGCTTGTACACCCAGAGCAAAACAGGCTCAAATTGACATAAATTGTCCACTTTCCTGAAATCCACAATCGTCAAGATAGCTTACGCCGAAACAGTCCGGCATCAGCGGCAGCTGTAATCCAACATAGCACGATATCAAAAATACAGAGTCTTTTTTTTAACCAGCGGATAACCCTATTTTGTGCAATGGGGCGAATATGCTCAGCTACAGGACAGTATTCTTTTGCATTTGGTAAGTTGCTCCAACATTAGTGGTAAATTCAGCAAAAGTTTGATTGCGTTTAAATACATAATTGCTATAATTCGTATTACGTGTATCGTGTATATTGTATTAGGTGATGCGTATTATGCACGATAAATAAGCTTAAGTTGAGGGAAAATGAAGTTTCAGGTTTTTAAAAACGGCAAGGTCGTTGATAAATTCACGTTGTGCGGTGCTTATCTTTTCGGAACCGACGGCATTACCATTCGCCGAACGCAGATCACGTTCAGAAATGGTATTATCGAGTGTGAAAAACCGAATCTGGAAACAGCAGGATTGGTTCTGCTGTGGCCCATTGATGGCTTTGGTAAGGTCCTTTTACCGACAACCTGCCTGCCTGAAAGAGAGCAGCCATATAATTTGAATGTCGAGATAGCACGGGCGAGGTTAATGCAAATCATTAACAAGCGAGA
>CAZTWR010000252.1:0-3006 GCA_964618055.1 uncultured Pirellulales bacterium
CCGACCCGCGTTACTGCCCGAGTATTGAAGGCAAGGTCGTCAGGTTCGCCGACAAAACGCAGCACCGAATCTTTTTGGAGCCGGAAGAAGAGAGTATAAAAACAATCTACTGCAACGGCATTTTTACCTCGATGCCGAGAGATGTTCAGGAGCAGATGCTCAAACTGCTGCCAGGGACAGAGAGCGCCCGTATAATTCATTACGCCTATGCAATTGAGTACGATTACTGTCCGCCGATTCAGCTAAAAAGCAGCCTCGAAACCAAGAAAATATCAGGGCTTTTCCTGGCAGGACAGATAAACGGGACCAGCGGGTATGAAGAGGCCGCAGGGCAGGGTATTATCGCCGGTATCAACGCGGCGAGAAAATGTCAAGGGGCTGAGCCAATCGTTCTCGGCAGAGACCAGGCATACATCGGAGTGCTAATAGACGATTTGTTAACAAAAGGAATTGATGAACCTTACCGGATGTTCACCTCACGAGCCGAACACCGGCTGGCGTTAAGGGCCGATAATGCGGATCGAAGATTAACGCAAATCGGCAAATTGGTCGGGCTCGTGGACGAAAAACGATGGCAGAAGTTCCAAAACAAGCTGAAAAACATTGGTAAGCTTAAAAGCTATCTGAAAAATACACGTTCGGAGGGCTTAAGTCTATGGGAGCAACTGCGGCAGCCAAACAATACTGTTGCTAAACAATTAGCCGGGAACCCTGATATTAAAAAAATAGATTCTGACAATGGGGTATTGCAGGCGGTAATTATCGATGCCAAATATGAGGGTTACTTAGTCAAACAGCAACGGCTGGTGGCCGGTTTGCAAACTCTGGAAAGCAAAAAGATTCCGCTGGATTTAGATGTAAGCAAGATTGAGCATCTTCGGGCAGAGGCGAAAGAAAAATTAGCGGCTTTTAGACCCGGCACACTCGGTCAAGCCTCCCGAATAAGTGGTATTACCCCCGCCGACATCACGGTGATTCAAATCCATCTGAAGAAACACCATTAAAATGATAACTGATGAACGATGAATGATTAACCGTTTATCCTTAATCACTTTGAAAGGGCCAGCTATGAAGGCCAGCAGAATTAGCAGGGTCGTGCAGCTTTTAACGACATTACAATCGGGAGAAAGCTATGCCGTCGGTGATTTGGCGAAAATGTTTGGAACAAGCCGGCGGACGGTTTTCCGCGACTTGAAAGAACTGCAAACCATCGGCGTGCCATATCATTACAATGCCAAAACCGGCAGCTATGCCATAGACCCTGAGTTTTTCCTGCCACCGATAGACCTGAACCTGCAAGAGGCGCTTGGTCTGCTTCTGCTGGTCCACAAGGCAAGTGGCCAAATACAGCTGCCGTTTAAGAATTCAGCGCTGTTGGCCGCCTTGAAAATCGAAAACAACCTGCCCGTTAAAATCAGACAATATTGCAATACAGCCCTGCAAAATATCTCTACGAGGGTTGGCCCACAGGCACCCAGTAAGATGCTTGATAAAACCTTCGCACAGCTACAAAAAGCCATCGCAAAGAAAAATAAGGTAAGTATGCGGTACCATTCACTCTTTGAGGGCCAAATTATTGACGTTGAACTCTGCCCCTATCACCTGATGTATAACCGCAGGGCATGGTACGTGCTGGGCCTCTCCGACCTGCACAAAAGCATTCGCACATTCAAACTTAACCGCATTAAGGAACTAAAAAGCACAGAAAAATACTTCGTGGGCGGTGAGAGCTTCGATTTGTATGATTTCTTCGGCAGGGCCTGGTCAATGATACCGGAAGGCAGAATCTACAACATCAAGCTACGGTTTCTGCCCATGGTGGCCAATAATGTCACCGAGGTACAATGGCACAGCACACAGAAAGTCAGACGCAACAGCGACGGCTCAGCCACTATTGAGTTTCGGGTTGATGGCCTGAGAGAAATAACCTGGTGGATTCTCGGTTACGGCGACCAAGTACAGGTGCTTGCCCCCAAGGCCTTGCGGAATAAAGTCTTAGAGACAGCTAAAAATATGATTAAGCTCAACTCGTAACTCTGGCCCCTCGAGCCGCGAGCTGTGGCTGCCTCTGACGGACCTGCTCGACGAAGGCCTCCAGGCGAGTAGTCAAAGTCGAATCCTCCTGACCATCAAAGCTCAAATTCAAAATGGGTATATCGGCGCAATCAGCGCTTATACGCGTTGTCTGGGTGCTGACGACTGTCGAGGGCATACAGCTAAAAGGCATCACATTGACCACCCCGCCGAAGCCCTCTAAATAGTACTCTACCATTTTGCCTACGCTGAGTATCGCTTCACCCTCAAACGAATGATGCAGGTAGGGTCGGGCCAGCTCGATTACATGCTCTATCGGCCCTTCAGCCAATTTGCCGAATCTTTTCTCTAAAGGCTCAGCAAGTGTCTTTTCGAGCCTGTGCTGCACATAGTCCTGAAAGACATTGGTGAACCAATCCCGAAATTGCCTTCTGCGTCTGGCCGCCCTACTTCTGGTAAAATTGGTATAGTAAATCCACTCTGCAAACGGAGCCAGAGCACAGACGGCACCAAGCTCTTCAAGTCGGGCGATTATATTGCTATTAGCGAAGGGGTGACTGCGGACATAAATTTCGCCGACTATTCCAATCTTCGGCTTTTGGCCCTTGCTATCCAGTTTCACCGCTGCAAAGTCCTCTGCGATAGAGTCCATAAGCCGGCGCATCTGTGGTAAGTTGCTGCGATTTTCAACCGCTTCTGTCCACCGCTTGAGTGCCTGCTTGTAAACCTGTTGGGCCTGGCGGGCATCGAAAGCTACCGGCCGAAGCCGTAAGATTAACTTATGCAGTAAATCTATGCCGATAACAGCAATCCAAGCATCTTTCATAAAATTACCCGCGACAGAATTATCAATACTTTTGGTAAACTGTCTGTAGAAACCGCTATCCTGGTTTGGCGCAATGACAGGGACGTCCTCAGCGCCGGCGTATCTTAGAATAAGCCTGTGCAGACAGCTATACATTCCAAACCTGC
>CAZTWR010000253.1:0-2970 GCA_964618055.1 uncultured Pirellulales bacterium
GGTACGAGCAACCGCGTCAGGACAACCTTGCTCCCGAACCCAAGGAACTTGGCAATGAAAGCTCCGAACCCTAAGACAGCACTGCTGCGCACACAACGAGCCTTAAGATTATCGCCGGATAGTTGCCCACTTATAGTGGAAATCGCTTTACTTATAATTCTCACAGTCAGACCTGATGCAGTATCTTTACACTCCGTCCCCCTCGGTTGCATTGAAAAATCAATGTAACCTTTGTTCTAACAACCAGTTACAATAACAGCTGTTAGTCTTTAGTTGTTAGTTGTTTCGAATCGGCTACTCTAACCTCGCTGTTCTCGTCAGGGAAAAAGTCCAGTATTAGGTCTGTCATATCCTTAGCCACACTAAAACTCGCCACCAATCACAATAAGCGTTTCGGCCATAAAAGTGACTCGTTGCTTAACTATTCTGCTGTTCGGGAAGCATTCACGTAATTCTCGTGCGGTCATAAGTCTCAGGTCGTCATGTTTAATACCAAAGACATATCTCTTACGCACATGGTGGTAACTTATGATACGCCCAATATAAAGATAAGCATTCCAAGGTAACCAGGTGACGAGAGGCAGTCGCATATGAAACTCAAATGGATACCAGCGGTTGGGAGTCGTAACGAACCAGGATTTGCCGACTCGCATGATTTCCCTCGCTATCTGTCTTTGCTTTTCGAAATCACCCAAATGTTCTATTACGGCGTTACTGTATACGATGTCAAAGTAATTGTCATCCCAGGGTAGCACGCGAGCATCTCCGATTCTGGTCTCTACTTCAGGATAGAACTGCCTTATAGCTGATATATGATCCTCTGATAGATTTATAGCAGAGACTCGGTGTTTCCAAGGATAGCAATCAATAAACTGAATGGTCGAATTGTCCTCTGGGTTTACTTCCGCCCCAACATCGAGTATTTTTGTGTTTTCTGTAGGTTGGAATGTCTCTTTAAACAATCTTATTTTTCGCCCGCGGCTTATATCGGATAGTCTTTGGAAAAGGCTCATGTCTTGCCAAATTCTATTATGTACCAAAACCTGTTAATCTACATGTTCATTCGACCGACACTTACATCATATGCTGAAGGAATTGAGCCTATTTTCATCTCTTGCCCTACAGCATTATTCAGAGCCAGTGAGACCAGATACTGTGTGCTCTGATTGCACTCCGTCCCTGTGGGTTACATTGAAAGGCCAATATAACCTCATATCAGGTAACACATTATCCGGTTGTCATCAGTCTTATGCGTCGTTCTTCTTGCTATTCGGCGTTTTTGACGTTATTGCCGAAAGGCCGGATAGATTCTACCGCCCTGACTTTGCTGTTTTCATCAGGCAGAAAGTCAAGCACGAGGTCCGTCATTTCCCGAGCGGCCTGTCTGACTGGACTTTCCAGAACAGAGCTTATCTGAACCTGTGCTACATATCGAGCCGGGTCACCGGCGATGTTAGGCCTCCGGCCGAGGAACCCGGAAAAATCACGCTCATCAGTGGTAATTTGGCCGTTCAAGATGTAGAAATTCAGGACGACTGTCTGGTCATACGCTGGTGCGGGCTTATGGAACCGATGTATCAAACAGGGTATCTGCCAGCCAGCCCGTGAGGTAAATTGCGATGATTCAGTACTGTCATGAATCCAGCCATGTGCGGGATAGCACACCCGAGGCCGGTGACCCAGTATGCCCCCAGGCTGGGATGAGCAATATACGATATAGACATCGGCCCAAGCGTTAATTGCAGCGTTAATATATCGTCGGCTCGAAAAATCGTCCGCAAAGTTCTTCTCCATATATTCCTTAGTAGTATTAGGAATGGGCAAATCCCTGCCAACCCAATTGCCGATTTGCACAGGGAAAGCACTCAGGGATACAGGTAGATTGACAGGGTTTGCAACGACAAGTTTGAGTCGGGAGGCTAAGACACGATAGGCTATACCCGAGAGAATTATCAGAATAACGGCAAAGACCCAAACCAATGATGTCAAAACCTTGCCTAAATTTACCCATCTCGTGCAGTACACTCTCAGTATTTCCTTCCTTAGATTATGTTATGTATAGTCCTATAATAATAGGTTTTTAGATTATCGACAAAGATGTAGCCCAAAAGTAGTACTCACCAGCCAAAAAAATACGTTTCTTTACATTGCCTACTCTTCCTCTGGGCTATTAGAGACCTTGCCCACAACGAACTCAGCGACGACAGCATCTACACGGCTAAATCGCCGCCTCACGACCTATCAATCCCTTGGAATTAATTTAGGGTAGGCTCCCTCCATCCGTGTGAGGTACGCCAGAAAATATTAACAAAGCTTTCAAGAGAATATTAGCTGTCTAACTCTTGTCAAGCGTTTTTTTTAAAAATCGTTAAAATTTGAAAAATTTGCAGATAAACCTCGAATAACGGCCGAAAAACCAGGTCAGTTAGGATCTTCGCCAGCACAAAAATGTGAGGAGGCGTGCCCTGAAAAGTCATATACTCCTTATATTTGATAAAATGTGCTTGTCTTGATGCTGGGTATAAGTACATATTATGAAATTGTGTTTTTTCGCCTCTTACCTAGTTTAACCGTGTCTAAGATAATGCCGATAATAATCAGGTGTAGCCCAATCATATGAGTTGAGATGTAGGTAGAGGGTTCGGGTTGCCTCTGCTGAAATTTATTCTTACTATTTATAGTGGGAAAATGTGCAACAAGATGGGATGAACGTTAACGTTATGGTAAACATACTAAAGACATTTTGCTCAGTACAGAGGCAAGAATGTAAACCCATACGGGCACCTTGTACATTCTATTTTTGTTTGCTGATCAGCAGTTTGTTTTACCTTACTGCTGCGACCTGTCCGGTGGAGGCCGCGACCTATTATTGTGACCCAAACGGCAATACGCAGACAGGTAATGGCAGTTCAGAGAATCCTTGGGGAACATTGGAAAGTGTTTTTACTGCTGGTAAGTTTGGTACAGGAA
>CAZTWR010000254.1:0-2958 GCA_964618055.1 uncultured Pirellulales bacterium
TACTGTGGGCAAAATTTTCCGCCTCTCGGACCAGCCACGATGCCGATTCAATCAACCCTTCCAATAACAGCACACCCGGCAGCACCGGAAACGTCGGAAAATGGTCCGCCAGGTATTCTTCAGCCAAAGAAACGCTCTTGACCGTCTTTATTTTCTTGCCCGATTCCAAAGAAACTATCTTGTCAATAAGTATAAATCTCATACCAAAATTAAATATCAAAGACTAAATATCAAAATTACATTGCAAAATGCAAAAATTTTCCTGTTTACTATACTCTATACGATATACGAAATACGCAATACGATATACGAACCATAATTATTTTTCCAGCCTTTTTTCCCTTTTTTGGTATATTTGGCCACGGAGGTCACAGAGATTCAAAAATTATAAAACCACGGATTACATGGATTTTTATTTCTCGCCACCAAGCCGCGAAGTCACGAATTACCTGATAACTTGGTTTCCTGATACCCTGTGTCTTCGTGGCAAATTTTTTTCTATTTTTTTCTTGCTTTTTCATTTGTTTTATATTTATTATAATGCAATCAGCAGTGAGCTTATCTTAGCACTTGATACTTTGACTAAAACCAGCCTACTTTAGTTGGGTAACTGCTTGCGTTTTCCCGAGGGTTTTGCTGGGCTTCAGTCGAGCATGATGTAGCGGTGCCCTTTTCATTGTGCCTCGCTCGGAAAGGAGGTAATACTTATGAGGTGGATTACAGTTCTTTCAACAGCGTAAATGATTTTTTGACAAATTGGCAAAAGGGTTATGAGCATTTTTTAAGCGGCAGAAAAAGGAAGAAAGGAATGAAAATGAGAAGGCTAATCAGTTCAACACTTGCCTTTTCTGTGCTTTTGGCTGGTTGTGCTGCTGCGCCCAAATCTAACGTTTTATTTCAACATACACCACTGCTGCCGAAGGGTACTGTGGATGTTGTTGTAGGTATAGAACAGCTTGAGGACAAGCGACCGGAAAAAGAAAAGAAGTTAATGAAAAGTATTTCTGAGCTTAGCCAGCAAGTAACTTGGGTATTATTTAGAGACTTTCGCGATGCCGAACTGTTTGAATCTATAAGTCTTGTTTACGATCCTCAAAAAGTAGATGTTGTTGTGAAGGGCGAAATACAGTCTTTCTTCTGGAAATCAGACTACTCAGCTACTACTTTTGTTCCTATTATTAATGTTGTTCATCTTGTTGGAGTGCCTTGTGGTGAAAGTAAAGGCAGAGTAGAAATTTATTTGGAATTTGTAAACCCAAAGAATGGGGAAGTGTTCGCTTCTTATACAGCAGCTTCAGATTCTTCTAAAGCATATTCACTATATGAGTCCTCCAGTTATCACTTGAGTGGGGGTCAAGAAACGGGTGATGCCTTTCGTGTTGTAGCCGAACAGTTAAGAGACCGTATTTTAGCAGATAAAGACAAAATATTGTCATATAAAAATCGGTAGAAACTCGCATAGGTTATTAACCCGAACCGGCGATGATTTTGCTGCTTGGTTTGGATGCAATGGTTTTGCGAAGGAAGCACGGGGCGTAAACTTAGAGTTCATTTTGTCGAGCGAAAGGGCCGCGAGGATTACGCTTGCAGCCTTTTTTATTTTTTAATTTTCCCTGTGACCTCTGTGGCTGTTTTTTCTTTGTGTCTTTGTGTCTTGGTGGCTATACTTTCCACCTATGGAAACGCGCAATGCAAAAATTACCGATGCCAAAGCCGTTTATTCTCTGATTAACTCTTATGCGGAACAGAATAAGATGTTGTTTCGGTCGATGGCCGATATTTACGAGAACCTGCAGGCCTTCACTGTCGCCGAACTAAACGGCAGGGTGGTGGGCTGCTGTGCCTTACAGATTATCTGGTCGGACCTGGCGGAAATAAAATCGCTGGCTGTTGATGAAGGACACAAAAACCAGGGAGTTGGCAAATCGCTTGTGGCCGCTGCCCTTGAACAGGCGGCTCAGCTTGATTTGCCGAAGGTTTTTGCCCTTACATTAGACCCTGCTTTTTTTGAAAAGCTGGGTTTTGAAGTAATCCAAAAGGATAAACTTCCAATGAAGGTCTGGAGCGACTGTGCTAAATGCCCAAAACAGCAAAATTGCGATGAAATAGCAGTTATAAAAACAATATCTGAATCATAAATCGAGCCACGAGTCACGAGCGACGGGCTGCGAGTTATCCTACCTGCCGTCTTTGGAACAGGGCAACAGCCGACAAGAGTATGGCCGTTGTATAGCACACAGCATAGGTGGCGCTTATTAGGATATATTTTAGAGGGACTTCACTGCCCTCGTAAATAGCATCGCTTATCCAGAAAATCTGCAGGTTCGGCACTAAAAACCTGCCTATCTTGGCCCACAATTTAGTCTCTGCGAATCTGCCGAACGTGTAATCGCTTATAAGACCTAACAAAAAAATCCCAATACAGGCCGAGAGCGTTACCACGATATTAAATCTGGCTGAAAATGCCACCGCCAGAGCCACGATTATAATCGCAGCTAACAGCAGCAATACCGCCCCATAGACATCCAGTGCGTTTATACCGTTATTTTGCGGGTTAAACTGCCAGTTTCGGTCGATGAAAGATAAAAACACTATGCCAAATGTGGCGAATATGCCGACCAGTACTATGGCTGTTGACGAAAATTTCCAGTCATAAACATAGTTGAAAAAAGCACTTAACAGAAACGCTGCTGCAACCACAACTGCCGCTGTGCTTATGACCGTCCAGTCGTGCGTATCGTTTACTGATACCAGCACGCCGTGCCTGATCGCCATCAGCAGGGCAATAGTGCAGATGTAATGTGCCAGGACCACTGCAGCGGCCACACCGAAAAATTTCGCAATAATGAATATCGGACGTTGCACCGGCTTGCTCAGGACGGTAGTTATCGTCTTATTTTCGATTTCCTCGGCCACAGCCCCCGATGCAGAAAATATTGCTATGAACAAGCTGGCCAA
>CAZTWR010000255.1:0-2952 GCA_964618055.1 uncultured Pirellulales bacterium
AGAAAGACCCTGAGTTTTACGCATTTGTCAGGACGCTGGAGGCGTATAAGAAGTCACTGGGGCGGGATACAACAATTATCCTGCCGAGCGATTCGGAGCTTTTCCAGTATTTGAGCCCGCCGGTAGAATAGCGTTTAGCGTATAGTATTATATTTTATGCCCACCGATTATTGGTTATCGAGCCACGAGCAGCGAGCTTTAGTACCAGGTTGCTTGCCAGAGCCAGGTGTTGGCAAAAGTGGCGAAATCCTTAAAGTCCTCTATACCATCGGCGTTTATATCGAAGTGATTGCGGTCAGCTCCTGCTTCATGTGTAATTGTGCAATCGTTGCAATCGCATCCGCCCTGGAAAATAACTGTGCCTCCTATCAGGTGGATAGTTCCGTCACAAGTTGTATGGCCTGTAATCAAGGTTTGGCCGTCGCCTATTTCAAGCGTAGCACCAGCAGGGATATTTACATCGCCGATAATATTCGTCGGGCCAGTTAGCTGTATTACACCGTTCGGGTCAATAACAACGTTGCCCGTAATTCCGCCGAAGCCTGTAAAATTTGCATCTGCCGTTTGTGTAATCGTTGTCGCCGCCAAAGTGCCACCGCGTAATTCAATTACTCCATTGGTGTCATTAACCAGATTGCAATCAGCCGTTACCGACCCGTCGGCGTTGACCTCAATCGTACCTTGATTATTCACGTCACAAATAGACGGCATAATATGCAAGGTTGAACCGGCGCGATTGCCTAAAATACCTGTGTTTGTTACCGAACCATAACTGTGCAGCACCAAGCCTCCTCCGAGGGCATAAATCGTACCCCGATTTTGAATTGCCTGGTTCGAATGGATTGCAGCGGCGCCCTCTATTAGCCCGTTACTGTCATTATCAAAAACGCCATTAGTTGAGCATTCGGCCAAATACATCAGAATTTCACCGCTATTGCGGAATCCATCCTGTGCCCACATTTCTCCACTTGGGGTAATGAGCATATAACCGTTGTTTTGCACCTCGCCTTCCCTGAGATCAACATTATCATCGACTTGCATGTCGGCTCCTGCAGTATTGTACAGATTGCCATATATTACTCCTTGCGCAAAATAAAATTCTGCTCCGGTAGCATTTATCACATTGCCACTGATCTCAAGACTGTCTACTTCCATATGCCCGTAATTGTTTATGTTTCCGTTAACCTGAAACCTATCGTCGTGGATTTCCAAGTCTCCATGATTTATTAGGCCATTTGCATCTATCAGCGTGAGAGCAACCCAGTTTGATGTCCACCTTTGCAGCTCAACTTTGCCGTAACAATCCAAGCGGTTTATAGTACGGTTCTGTTGCAGGCCTATGTCTACTCCACCATCACCACCATTTATGGTTACGTCAAAGTCTCCATCGGGCATAATATTCGGGTCCCAGTTGTTTGCATCTGACCATGAATGACCGTCCCCGCCTCCGTCCCAGCTAACGGAAATTTGTTCAGCTTGCAGGTTTGAAACTGCAAATACTAATACGATGGCTGTTAAGATTAATACTTTTTTAGACATAATTTATCTTCCTTTCTGGTTAAAACCTGCGGTAAAACCGCAGGCTAAATATAAAAGACAGACTGGACTTTGCGTTTTCATTGTTTGCCGCACCTCCATTTGTTTTCTCTGGTAATGTATGAAATTTAGGTGTAATGTCAAGAAAATTGCATGGCTGTGGAGTTTTTTGTGAGAAATTAAAGGTTTCTCTTGCGATTTTTATGGAAAATCATATATTTATCAGTTTGTTGTTATGAGTTCATAGTTCATAGATAGGAAACTACGAACAGCGAACGACGGGATACGGACCACGAGAATAGGAGTGTATTTGATGTCGAGAGTTTGTTTCTTTACGGGTAAGCGAACGGTGGCTGGCAGGAGTATCGCCCGGCGAGGTAAGGCAAAGCATCTTGGTGGAGTCGGTAGAAAAGTTACCGGCATTACGAAGAGAAAGTTTAAGCCGAATATACAAAAGGTTCGGGCGGTTATCGACGGCAAGGTTTGCAGGATTAAGGTTTCGGCCAAAGCAATACGTATGGGTCTGGTTCAAAAACCGCCTAAACGAAATTACAAAAGTGCACAAGAGCATAAGGGCACAAGTGCATAAGGCTTATGCATGGTGTAAGCCATCCCCTCGACTTGGCTCGGGACGGGCTTGACGATTGAAATCAGTGGGGTGGGTTTTGCCTCGCTTTTTTTATTTAGGCAGGAAGAAATGGGGAAAAGAATCGACCAAGCACAGGTGAGGAAGGTTGCTAAATTATCTCGTTTGGATTTGAGCGAAGAGGAAATTGAGGAATTTGCGGGCCAGTTAAGTGCAATCCTTGACTACGTGGCAAAGATGAATGAATTAGACACCACCGACGTCGAGCCGCTGGCGCATTGTCTGCCGATAAGCAATGTTTTCCGAGAAGATATTGTCAAGGAGTCATTGGGGACTGAAAAGACGCTGGCAAATGCCCCGCAGCGGGATGGGGAATTCTTCAAGGTGCCAAAGATAATAGATAGCGTATAGCGTTTAGCAGATAGCGGATAGTTTTATGCGGGATGAATTGCCGGATATGGATTGTAAGGAGCTGCGGGACCAGATAGCGGCGGGGCAGGTCAAGAGCGTCGAAGCGACCGAGGCGGTCTTCGAGCAAATAGAAAAATATGAAAGGACAATCGGAGCATATATCAGCACGTTCAAAGAGCAGGCCCTGGCGAAGGCACAGGAGATTGACGACAAAATCGCAGCAGGTGAGCCGGTGGGAGAGCTGGTGGGTGTGCCGGTCGCGATAAAAGATAATATGTGCACCACCTTCGGCACTACTACGTGCGCTTCGAAGATATTAGAGAATTTTCATTCGCCTTATAATGCGACGGTCGTTGATAAACTCTTAGCTGCTGATGCGGTAATAGTCGGCAAGACAAATCTGGATGAGTTTGCGATGG
>CAZTWR010000256.1:0-2882 GCA_964618055.1 uncultured Pirellulales bacterium
CAATAAGCCCAGTAGTGCAACTTTCAACTACTCAACTCCTTACTTATAAACGGTGTTTCCGTAAGAGTCATACGTAACAACGGCGGGAAAATCAACCACCTGTAGTTTCCTGATGGCTTCGGTCTCCAAATCCTCGTAAGCGATTACCTCTGCGGAAATGATGTGCCTGCTAAGCAGCGCTGCTGCTCCGCCGATAGTAGAAAGATGGACCGCACCGTATTTCTTCAGAGCATCTCTGACTCCATCACCGCGATATCCTTTTCCAATCATTGCTTTTAGGCCTTTGGCGATGAGCTTTGGGCTGAAAGCGTCCATTCTTGATGAGGTAGTGGGACCGGCAGCACCAATTACTCTTCCGGGACGAGCAGGTGTTGGGCCAACAAAATAAATAATCGCTCCTTCGAGTTCAAAAGGCAGGTCGGCTCCAGCATCTATCAACCGGCACAATCTTTTATGGGCCATATCCCGAGCGGTGTAGATTATGCCACTGATAGAAACCTCATCGCCCGCCTTTAACGAACGCACGGCAGAATCAGTCAGGGGCGGCTGCAATTTTTTTATTTGGCTCATACCTTTTATCTTTCCTGCCAGACTCGTGCTACGTAGCGTTCGCCGCAGGCGAGCTACTACGCAGAGCAGCAGAGAACGCAGAGAGTTTACAATATATTAGTATTTCTTGCGAATTGAAAAGCTTAGAATTTTCTTTGAATTGCGCGAAGTACGCATATAATGTCATTATCATGGCTAAATATCCTATATTTCTTGAACTGAGCGGTCGTCGTGCGGTTGTGGTGGGCGGCGGGGCAGTAGCGGTACGAAAGGCACAAGCACTACTGGCAGCAGGGGCCCGGCTGATAGTAGTATCCAAAGACATCGATGATGCGCTAACCGCACTTTGTCAGGGCACGAATGCAGAACTGGTAAAATCCCAATATTCCAAAGATTATATCGCCGAGGCAGTGTTAGTTATAGCTGCAACAGGTAATAAGCAACTCAACAAACGAATCTATAAGGATTGTCAGGAGTTGGAGATTTTATGTAATGTTGTTGATGCACCAGAACTTTGTGATTTTATCGTGCCCGCTGTCGTGAAGCGTGGCGACCTGCAGATAGCCATCGGTACCGAAGGACATTGCCCGGCCTATGCCGGCCATTTACGGAAGAAATTAGAGCAGACTTTTACCAATAAACATGGCGAATTTCTGGCTGAGTTGGAAACCCTTCGAAACCGCATTATTAAGGATATTCCAAACCCCATCGACCGTAAGGCCCTATTAGGGCAACTGGTCGATGATAAGTCATTCGAGTATTTCATTCAAAACGGCTCTGCCAAGTGGCGAGAGTATGCCGATAAACTCATATCAAAAAGAAATAAAAGCTAAAAGGCGGTTGTTAGAGGGAGGCTGTCTCAGACCTGTATCTTGTCAATTATTACCTGCAGATACTTTTGGCGGTGGCCAATACGTCTTTTGCTGTTTTTGCGTCTGCGAAAGTGCATGGGATAGAGCTTCTTGCCTTTAACGAGAGCATCTGCTGCAGTGGTCTTAAATGAGGCAACAACCTTTGCGTCTTTGAGGAAAGGTGTGCCGATTTTGACTTTTTCGCCATCACTTACAAACAAAACTTTATCCAGTTCGACTGTCTTAGCATTGGGCGAAACGTCGGTCAATTCGATATTTATGCAATCGCCCTCGGCGACCTTATATTGCTTTCCGCCTTGTTCAATCATAGCATACATTCTAAAAACTCTCCGGTTTATACTCAAAAATCCGAATAGGCGTGATATTCTATGTATTGTTTTGTTTTTTGTAAAGCAAATTATCGGATATTTTTGTATCCTAATTATTTACACAGTGACCAAGGATTAAAGACAATAGCGACTTCAGGAGTGATTATATGCAGGTAGCTATGATAGGAGACAGAATCGTGCCGCTGGCTGAGCTTGAGCCGATTTACTACGACCGCGGAATCTACTTCGGCGACGGGGTATACGAAGTGGTGCGAAGCTACGAGGGCAAAATCTTTGCACTTGAAGAACACCTACAAAGATTTGCCAGAAACCTCTCTGTAATTGGAATAGTCGGAGTGGACATCGACCAGATTCGCTCCCGAATAAAGAAGGCCTTCGGCGCTGCGGGTATTTCCAACGCTAAGATATATTTCCACATTACCCGTGGTTCTGCGCCGCGCAGCCATACCTGGGAGGCAGAACTAAAGCCCAATTTCTTTCTGACAGTTACGGAACTACCCGACGATACGGAAGAAAAGACCAAAGGTGTTGCAGTATCAACACATCCTGACTGGCGATGGAAAAGATGCGACATAAAGTCGTTAAATCTATTAGCGAATGTTCTCGCTCGTCAGGATGCAGCTCAAAAAGGTTGTTCCGAGGCGATACTTGTCGATGACACAGGCTTGATAACAGAAGGAGCCGGTTCGGCGTTTTTTGCGGTCTTCGGACAAAAACTGCAAACCGCTCCGCTTGCAGCTAATATCCTGCCTTCAATTACCCGCAAATTTGTAATCAAAGCAGCTAAAAATGTCGGATTGGAAGTAGTCGAGAAATCATTAACACCGCAACAGGCAAAAGATGCAGATGAACTTTTTATTGTTGTAACTACTAAAGATATTGTTCCGGTAGTGGAATTCGACAGTAAGTTGATAGGAGATGGTAAGCCAGGCAAATATACGAAATTGCTCATTCAAGAGTTCTGCTCATTCACTTCGTAAGCTTTTGTCACCATCATTTTTTAACTTGCCATAGCTTCTTTGTTCTTAATTGACAATTTTGTGAGGACAGGTTATTTTGGAAGCAGTTGCGAACTACTGCGCCCGTAGCTCAATTGGATAGAGTCGCGGACTTCGAATCCGAAGGTTGCAGG
>CAZTWR010000257.1:0-2816 GCA_964618055.1 uncultured Pirellulales bacterium
AGTGCCCGCACTTATAAGGTTTAGAGCTTGACCTGGTAGGTACTTTTGATACAGGAAGTTGATGAAGAAGGAGCCACCGAGTACCAGACCTAAAATTGCTATCAGGGCGAACAGGAATGCCCCTACGCAATCGAGCTTTGAGGCAACCGGCAGAGACAGATTTTTTTCTGCAAATTCTCTGCCGAATGCTAACATAAGCAGTACGTAAGAAGAAGCCAAAATCACGCCGCCGGCAAAGCCGCCGCCCGGAGTTAAATGGCCAAAAATAATAATGTATATGCCGAACAGAAAGATGAGCACCTTGACCCAACTGCTGATGGTTTTTACTATTATTGTCATACCTTTCATTAGTCTATATCCTCCAGCAGCTTTTTAGCCTTTTTTCGCAGTATCACAGTTGCCCCGATAATCGAAGTAAATAGTACAGTTGCCTCGCCGAGCGTATCGTAAGCCCGGAAATCAAGAATGACCGAGGCCACGAGATTTGCCGCCCCTGTTTTCTGCATTCCTTCACTAATGTAGGTCTGAGAAGCGGCTTCGGGAACCTTCGCAAAGATAGCCGAGCCAAAATCAGGTAAGGTCTCAAGGACTTTTATCCCTGCCAGGAAAATTACGAAGATAATTACTATCGAAACAACCACTCCAAAGAACTCTCTGTCACCGCTGATAAAGGTCAGGTCGCGGGCGATTGTAGCCCGAATCAGGATAATCAAACCTAAAACTTCCACCACAATCTGAGTTATCGCAATGTCAGGCGCACGCAAAAACAGGAACATTATAGAAGCACCAAAGCCGATGGCGCCAACACAAATGACAGAACTTAACAGATTATCAGTTTCTACTGCAATGATAGCTGCAATTATTATAAACAGCAGTAGAGTATAGAATATAGCCATATTCGCCTCACCAAATCCTGCAAACAACAAACAAAACTACTAATAATCCCAACGTTACCCAGGTCAGATACATCGGCAAGACCCCGCTATGGAGCCATCGCAGAAATTCTGTCAACACCAGACCTGCTCTTCCACTTTGATTGTATAAATCGAAATAACCTTTTTCCTGCCCTGTATAGAGCTGCTTTAGGCCGCCCATAGAAGAAACCGTTTTGTAGAAATGCGTTCCGGATATTGTCATTTGTTCGTTAGTCTGCATTTCACCGCAGGTCCAGGTGGGCACTTCCCTAACCTTTCTTGCCAATAGCCCGACGAGTAGAATTAGCAGGCCAAGAACAATACCAAGCACTATCAACGCTGTGGCCAAAATTGAATCCCACGTGCCGAAAATCGCAGTACCGGCTTCTATGTTCAAGGCAGGATAAATGAACAGCTTCAGCGGTACGTGATAAAAGATTCCGAAAAATACACACAGTGAGGCAAGTGCAATCATCGGAAAAGTCTGCAAAAGCGAAACTTCTTTTACACCTTTTAGCTCTTCAGGCAGGCGGGAAAGGAACAACGAGTGTATGAGTTTTACAAACGAAGCCAGAGTAAGTGCACTTCCGAACATAGCGCAAGTGAGCCAGATAGGCCATAGTTTGGCTGCGCCACCGGCTTGTGCCGTCCCCATCTTAATTACGCCTTGATAAACCATCCATTTGGAAACAAATCCGTTGAACGGCGGTATGCCGGAAATACTTAAAGCAGCTATCAGGCAAGTAGTGAAAGTAATGGACATTTTTTTGCCCAGTCCGCCGAGCTTATCAAGTTCGGCAGTGCCGCTCTGTTGCTCAACCGCACCGCCACAAAGGAATAAGCAACATTTATATATTGCGTGGTTTAGCATATGGAATACTCCACCGGCAATACCAACAGCTGTTCCTGTTGCTATGCCAAGAACCATATACCCGACTTGGCTGATGGCGTGATAAGACAAAAGCTTTTTGAGATTGTGCTGAACCATCGCAATCATAACAGCGATGATAATCGTAGCGGCACCAATCAGTGCAAGGATTAAGCTTAAAGCAGCAGATTGCAGAACAAATATTTCACGAACAATTATTACAAGCAGGTAAATTCCCAAAAGTTTATCTATTGCAGCGGGCAAAAGCGCCATCACAGAAGCCGGTGCATACTCACCGCTGGTTGGCAGCCAGGTATGCAAAGGTAGTGCACCTGCTTTGGTAATCGCAGCGGTCATAAGCAATAGAAACGCAATAATTGCAAGTGCAGAAGTGGTTGGCAGGCCGGTATCCGAAATGACAAATGTCCCCGAAATTGCCCATACCATCAATATTCCAAGCAGAAAGGCGGCATCAGATGCTCCTATCATAGCGAAACTTTTCGTCGCAGCAAAGTTGGAATTTTTGCCACCGGTGGTTATCAGAATATACAGCGAAGCGGTAACAATCTCCCAGAAAATAAGCAGAAACAACAAATGATTGGAAAGCAATATCCCTGCAGAGCCACCTATGGTAAGTAGAATGGAACCGTAATATTCATTAGCTCGCTTTGCTCCGGCCGTCGATTTCAGTGAATACAAGGTTATTAACAGACCGAAACCCGTAGCAAACATCAATATAAAAGCCCCCAGCGGCTTGGCGCTTAGCAATAAGTCTAATTTCAGGTCGCCTACCTGCAGAACAGACCAAGCAAAGTCAGGTGAACCCACCCTAAATATACGGACGGCCAGTACAAATGTAATTACCGAAATAATCAACGTCACCAGCTTGGACAAAGACCTCACCTTGTTCGGCAAAAACAGCATTACAAAGCCCGCAATCAGAGGCAGAAAGACCGGGATAAGTAAAGTTTTATCCAATTTATAAATCCTCCATCTTTAGTCCCGACAGGCCGAAATCTTTCTTAATCTGTGCT
>CAZTWR010000258.1:0-2798 GCA_964618055.1 uncultured Pirellulales bacterium
AGGTTGGGGGCAATATCCACTATCCTGGCACCTTCTATCTTACAGTTTTTCTTAACGCCTTTTCCTTTAATGATGAAAATACCGTTCATTCGATGATTGCCTGTGCTGCCAAAACACGGTTCTATAGTCTTATTGGAAATAAAAGCAGAGGTTCCAAGGGCGAAATACTCTAATCGATGAGGCATAAGAAGTATGTCAGGTGATAAATCTCTGCAGGGACCTTTGTAAAGCTCATCGGGGTCTAATATTTTTTCTACTACATTTGTCTGGTTATCTTTCAAGCTTAAGAGCTTGCCCGCGAGTTCCTCTTTAAGGCCTGCCAACTGCGCGTCTGTAACTAATCCCTCCGATTCTCTGCCTTTCTTATTGATAAAGACCTGGCCCACATGTCCCCTAGAGTATGCCTTTGTTTTTTGCCAATCGATGTCATTCCAGGAAAGAAACAGCTTGGTAATCAGCCGGTCTCTTTTTTCAAATGACATTTTAGCTTTGGAGAAGCCGACCTTGAGCAGAATCCTGTATATGTTTGACGGTGTGAATCCCATATCAAAAAGTAGCTTTTTAATCTTTACGAAGACGCTCTTTTTTAACTTAATATACCCCTCCTTCATAAGCCAGATATTTAAGTGAATCCACTTGTATAAGGGGCCCATCCCGTGGTCGGACATAACTATAATAAGCGTATCTTCACTGCAAAACTTATCTATAATTATTCCCAGCTCTTTATCAACCAGCTTGAAGTAATCTTTGATAAGATGGCTGTCCTTTTCTGCTTCCTCGCTGTCATAATAGGGATGGTTAGTATCAATTAAGTGAAAAAGGTTGTGTTGGATTAAATCAGTGCCTCCGATTACGAACATGGTCAGGTCGGTAGGATATTTATCCATCAAAAACTGGATTGTTTTAGATTTAATTTTTAAATCTTCGACCAGCTCTTTATACACACCTATACTCTTTCCTTTGCGGTAGGGTACTTTCGGGTGAATGATATATTTGCCTATGCTGTTTTTTATCTGAAATTTTAGTGATTCTGGATAGGTATAATTTGTTTCTTCCACAGGTTTGTTTCGAGGGGTCATTATCCCCGTAATCATATACCCTTTAATGGCTCCGGGGGGATAAGTCATAGGGACATTTATCAAACCGGTGGAAACTCCATAATGATTTAGGATTTTCCAGAAGTCCAGAGATTTTCTGGTCAAACGGTTGTTTGGCTTAGAGGTATATTTGCCTTCTTCTCTGTACAAGAAGTCATAGATGCCGTGTTTGCCGGGATTTTTACCGGTGAAAAATGAAGACCAGGCACAGGCGGTGATTGGGGGGAATTCAGTTTCCAGCTCGCCGTAGCACCCTTGTTCCACAAGGCCCTTCAAAACAGAAAGACTACCATCTTCGATCCAGGGACCAATCACATCGAAAGATGTTCCATCCAATCCTATAATTAAAGTTTTGGTTTTTTTCATAGAGTGTAACCTATACCAAGAATGCGATAATACATATCATATAAATGTGGACTCTAAAAGCAAGCAACTAACTTATGAAATTACTTTTCAGATAAACCGTTATTATAACAGCCCATGACAGAGATTTAAATATTTTTCTTCTTGGCAAAAAGCGTCTATCCTAAAAAAGAGATTAAGCAGCCAGCTGCTAATACTGCAGCCCTTAATAGAAGAATCCCTGAGCTTACAACAAATGAAGATATTAGAGTCGATAAAGTGCTAAGGTATATGGAGGCAAAAGTATTTAGATATTGGTTGCGGAACAAATAAACTGATAATAGAATATAAAGCAAACGCTGGAGAGGGAATTGGGATAGATGAGATATCAAGCTGTGGATAATGGATAAGAACAAGATAACTATAAATACACTATTGCTCTCTGCCGGAGTATTAATATTTGTTTTTTTGATATTATTTAAATTTGACCTCTCAAGTTTTGTCTCGACAGTCTCTGATAAACTCTCATGGGCCTTCTTTATCCTTATGTCTTTGCTGATTCTGCTGCAGTTTCCTTCACGCGGATTCAGATTTCACCTGCTTTTTAACCGTGCATTCCAGGGCAAGACATCTTTTAAAGATTCCTTCATTTTAACCGGTGCCAGTTTTTTTGTAGCTTTGGCGACCCCTAACAGATTAGGTGAGGCTACTCGTGGGTTATTTTTCAAAGAAAAGGCCGTTGAGATTACCGCAGTTACCTTCATTGAGTATTTGGCCGATACTCTTACCCTTGCTTGTATAGCTTTTTTGGGACTGTTACTTGTATACCAGCAGTATTTGAGCAAATTCATTTTGGCTCTTGCAATCGTAATTGCTGCATTAGCTGTCCCATTTTATCTACTCAAATACGGCAAAGCTAAAAAGCTTATAATCAGATTCAATTGCTATCAGAAAATCCATAACAAAGTGCAGCTACTAAAATCGCATATTGCTGCAGGAATCAAGAATAAATTTGTTTTGCCTACGGCGTTTGTCTTCAGTTGTCTTTTTAACGCCGTCTATTTCCTGGTCTTTTATCTGGTGCTTTGCCGGCTCGGTGCTACTGTTTCAATAACCGATGTTTTTTTCTCTGCCGGTGTGGGAAGGTTTATTGGAACCCTTACCTTCATTCCTATGGGCATGGGCACGAGGGATGCATCCATATATGGACTTTTGTGTTCCATCGGGACGGCTCCAGAGATTGCAATTTCTTCTGTAATTATTATGCGAAGTTTTACCATCCCGCTTCTATTGGTGAGCTCGGCCTGTTATTTTCTGGCCATCAATCGTTTCGCTAATAAAAAATAAGGCTGGCTTTTT
>CAZTWR010000259.1:0-2767 GCA_964618055.1 uncultured Pirellulales bacterium
CACAAGCGATATATGCGGGTTAATGCTCCGCATAGTGCCGCTGGTGCTGTTAACGGGTCTAATCTTGCTATCCTCGCTACACTTTCCAGGCCAAGTATCGGTCCGAAAGATGCAGCAGGGCAAGGGCTGACGGAATGGATTACAGCCTAACCAAAATATAACCAGGCAGGCCGTTGGCAGTTAAAAAGATTCGGCGGCTTGCCTGGCTTTTTGAGAAGCATAAATGAGCAAAGACGTAAATATACACATAAAAACCCCAGGCACACAGCAGGCAAAACAGGAGCTTGAGGGGGTATCGCGTTCAACTAAAAAACTTGGTCAAACTACTGAGCAGATGGGGGCCAAAACAAGCCGAGCATCTAAAGGGATAACAGGTGTCCTGAAATCCTTAATAGGGCCTCTCGGCATTGCGGCAATAGCCACTGCCTTAGCTGCAGCAGCAGTGAAGGTTGCAAAGTTTTTCGATGACCTTAAAGCAAAGTGTGATGAGGCGGTCCGCAACGTCCAGAGTATACGAAAAGGGTACACCGACCTTTTTGAGGCAATGGACGCCTTCGATGAGAGAAGCAGACAGAAAGTAACGTTAGGAACTGCTGCACTTCTGAAAGAGACCGCCGTCTCTAAAGAAATTGGCCTGCCTATTATCAATGCCTACACTCGGCAATTCAGGGGTATGGTAGAATCCGGCCAGCTCACCGAAGAGCAATACCAGCAGGGATTAAAAGGGATGCTCGGCTACGGTGAGAGACACGGCGGAGCGGCAACTGCCGACCTTGTAGCTATAATGCGTGGCTGGGGTATGGCGACACCCGAGCAGCAAGGTGCTTTTAGACGACAGATTGCTGCCGGTGCTGCTGCTTCCGGCCTAACCGATGAGGAGCTGATAGGGGCTTTAGGTCGAGGTATGCCAACAATAAAAGCAATGGGATGGACTCCGGCCCAGGCGGTTGAGACTATTGCAACCCTTGCTGCGGGGGAAGTCGGCAGAAAAAAAGCATCACTTCCTGCAACAACACTGCAGGGTTTATTAGCTCCGCAAGTATCTAATATCGCCAAGTACGGTATCTCCGAAGAGATAGCGCAAGACCCTCGACAGCTTTTAATGCAGCTTCAACTAAAGCGGGGGCAAATGGACCAGCAGAAATTTACAAGGATGTTGACTGATATTTACGGCACCGAAGCTGCTGCAGGCGTTTCTAAACTTTTAACTGCTCCCAGGGGTGGTATTAGTAGAGCTCTTGAGCTGGCTGCCGGAGCTGAAGGTGCTAAACTTGAACGGGAAGAAGAACGCACTTCAAGAGCAACACTCGAACGCCGTGATGCAAGAGCAAAAGCAGCAGCTATGGAAGAGGACCTTGACGTAACCATAAAAGAGCAATACGAGGAAGATATACGCGAAATCGGCGAAGCTAAACGCAAGAAGTTTAAACGCCGTAGGCCTTTTTCACAATGGGTGAGAGAGCATTATTTCCCGAAAATACCAGTTTCTGAAGAAGCGCAAAAAGAGGATGCGGCATATCGTGCCTGGCGGGAAAGTTTAATCCCTGAAGAAGAAAAAGAAATCCCTTGGCATAAAGGATACAGACAAGTTTGGGAAGAGATGACACCACAACAACAGTTTGAGGTTTTGACGAGACAGACGCCTACAACTCAAACGCCCACAACAGTAAATTACGAAACTCACTATCATAATGAGATAATTTATACTCCCCGCGTTGGCGGTGATGAGCGAGGTCCCAGGATACCTTCAAACATAAGATAAAAGGCAATTATACATACTTTAATTAGCGTTTAATAATGCCTGAAATCACAGAAAAAAAATGTATCCGATGCAAAAAGAGTAAGGCTCTCAATTTAACTAATTTCGCAAAAAATAAACGCTCCCCTGACGGTTTTTGTTCATGGTGCAAAGAATGCCAGAAAATCTATCGAAGCAGAGGTATTCTGGATACGAACCATAAGAAAAAACCTGATTCGAATACTCCAAAAACTTACGAGCTTCATGATTTAAGCTGCACTTGCAAAGAATGCCAAAAAAGAAACGAGCAAATATACAAAAACCAGCAGAGACGAGGTAAAGCTGATGCAGTAAAAACCTTGGGGATTCAAAATTGGAATCAGGTTGATAGTATATTGCGGGAAATGGCCGAGCTACAAAGCTGCATAAATGAAGAGAGAGCGCTGTGTGAAAAACGGGTTTCTATGATTAGAAAATACTCTGACGAGACAATCGAACCCTTGCTTTTTCACCAGATAGCTTTGCAAACTATGCTACAGAATTTTTTAAGAAAAAACGAAAGGAAAAAGCTCATTCGCAGTTACCGGTTTGGCAGTATAAATTTTTTTAGAGGCCGGTTGAAAATACAGCTTAACGTTGATTTGGCAAAACAACGAAGGGGGAAGCCGTGAAAGTTACAGCAATCAAAAACTATTTATTGGCCGTTCCGGCATTGCTTGTCCTACTGGCTGTTGCTGGTATAGAATTGGTTATAGCTTTTTTGGACTTACAGATTAGTAAGTGCAGGTATCGTTTGCAATTTGGTGTTTGGCCTCAGTTACAAACTAAAAAAATAGAGAATAAACCCATAAGTCGAGAGCCGACTATTCGACAAATTTTAAGCTGCTGGGCGGGAAAGAGGAGTCGGACGGTTGCGAACGACCGGCGGGTATTCGAGGCTACTAAGTGGGGACGGCAGGTGATTAGAAAGAATCCTGACCGTCATTTATACGCAGTGCTCAGACCCACCAGGGAAGAAAATTTAGAACG
>CAZTWR010000260.1:0-2763 GCA_964618055.1 uncultured Pirellulales bacterium
GGCAGAACCTGCTCACTGTCAAGCTCGATAAGCTCCAAATAAACTTCAGCGGCGGCAGACAAATTATGTTGCAGCATCCGGCTGGCGATTTCGTTACGGAGCTGCTTGATTTTATCCTCTTGCTGCTGCTGAGTGGCCGTTTTCTTAATCTCTTTTACCTTTATTCGTTTGGCCGTTGTCCGCGCGGTAAAAGGGTCGTAACCGCTTGAGACAACATCGTGATAACGACGACGCTGATTCCATCGTTTTATCATCGCCCATAAATCGAAACGGCTGCTGCCAATCAAACCGGCTGCAAGCATACCCAACATCGCAAAAATGCCGAAAGCATAGCCGGACAGATGCGCATCGTAAGCAACATTGGGAATGCTTCTTTCCGCCACATTGTCCCAGAAAATCAACTTAAAACCGATGAAATACAATGCTGGAATATCAATGGTGTTAATAAAATAGAAAAACCAATAAAAAACCGTAATCAATGTTTGCGGAAACAGAACCAAATAGGCGCCCGTTACACCAGCCACTGCCCCGCTGGCACCGAGAACAGGGCTACTTCTCAATAGTGTATGGCCTACTCCGCTGAATACCGCACCTGCCAGATAAAGACATAGATAGCCAATATGGCCGAGCTTATCGTTGACATTATTGCCGAACAGATACAAAAAGAACATATTGCCGACAATGTGCATGATACTGCTGTGCAGAAAGGCATAGCTTACAAACTGCCACAGATACGGACGAGCGGGGGTGAGCATAAATTGTAGTGCCGCAGGCCGAAGTATCTCTGCAGACCCCGTAAATGGGTTTCTATGAGGCCAGTATGTCAGTAAAAAAAGTAGCGCATTGACAACTATCAGAGCGTAGTTTACGTATGGCGTCCGCCAAGGCCGAATACTTGTCCGGATGGGCAATACAAACAGCATAACCTATACTACTAGTTTTAAGATTGAATTCAAAAGCCGGTTTATTGTAATGGCAAAAAAAGGCCACGGCAAGATATAAAAAAGGGACGGCAAAAGCCGTCCCGCCCGGTAGAGAGAGTTATTATAAGCAGTTTTCACCCCTTGTGGAAAACACCAGAAGCCGGCACAATCATTTACGCCAGCTGGTTTCCCCCCAGCCGGTTCCTACTCCAATAAAAATATAAAAATAAAACCGTGCAAAGCCAAACGCTCCGGCAAAAAAAACCTTTATTTTTTCCCAGTGTGATGTTAATCATTATGTTTTATTCGAGTTGTGAGCAGCGCAAATGGACACCGGGATAATAAAAAGGCGCATCAAGGTAATTCGTTACCAGCTAAGGAAAAGGCAAATAAAATCGCTTCTGGTAACAAAACCGGCCAATGTAACTTATACGACCGGCTTCTCAGGTGATGATAGCTGGGCGCTAATTACCGACAGGGCCGTCTATCTTTTAACCGATAGCAGATACATCGAACAGGCGCAAAAAGAATGTGCGGGTTGCAGGATAGTCCAGCGCACCGATTCTTTAGCTAAAGCCTTGGCCAAGCTGGTAAAGAAGCTAAAATCGGTACAAACGGTAGCTGTCGAAAAGTCCACTTCGCTTGCTGCTTTCGAAGCGCTAAAAAAACATGTTAAAGTTCGGCTTAAAGCAGTTGCAGACATTATTGAATCTGCCCGCAGTATCAAAGACAAAAGTGAAGTTGCTGCTATCAGTGCAGCAGCTCGAATCGCAGCACAAGCGCTTAAACAAACCTTGCGATACATAAAGCCTGGAATAACCGAAAATGAATTGGCCGGCAGGCTGGATTTTCAAATTCGAAAAGTTGCAGCTTCGAATAGTTTTGAAACAATCGTTGCTTTCGGCCCCAATGCTTCACGTCCCCATCATCAACCAGGCCGTAGGAAGCTCAAAAAGAATGACACGGTTCTTATCGATTTCGGCATCAGATACAAAGGCTACTGCTGCGACATAACCAGATGTTTTGTCGTTGGCAGGCCGACTCGCTTTTATAAAAAGGTTTACGATGCCGTTAAAGGGGCCCAGGCTGCTGCGATAAAAATGGTAAAACCAGGCATTGAAATTGTTCAGGTCGATGCAGCTGCAAGAGAGGTAATTAGTAAATACGGTTTACCTATCTATGGCCACGGGACAGGCCACGGCCTTGGTCTGGAAGTACACGAAGAGCCGGTCATTTCAGGTGAAAGTAAAGGTAAATTGCAGACGGGGATGGTTTTCACAATTGAGCCCGCGGTGTATGTGCCGGGCAAACTTGGCGTTCGCATTGAGGATGATGTTTGTGTGACGGAGAAAAGATGCAAAGTTTTGAGCACGAGCAAGTACAAGGGGGGTTAATGAAATTGTCGTTTTAATGAAGGAGAAGCTGCAGATGAGAGTTAAACCAGAAATATGTCAGGTTGCGATTTTACTTATGACGCTTCCTGTTTTTGCGGACCAGACCCTTCGTGTACCTGCTGATGTCAAGGAAACAATTCGTTTCCTGGTGGAACACGGCTACAATGTTAGTATCATCGTTGGCATCGTCGATCCAAACGGTACACGTTACTACAGCTATGGTAATACCGCAGTTTCCGGCAATCAAAGACTGGACAAAAACAGCGTTTTTGAGATAGGGTCCATCACCAAAGTCTTTACAGCTATTATCCTGGCTGATATGGCTGAACGGGGCAAAGTGGCTCTGGATGACCCGATCGAAAAATATCTTCCTGAAAGTGTTCGTGTTCCAACGCGCAAGGGCCAAAGCATAACTCTGGCTCACCTTGCGACGCACACTTCCAGCC
>CAZTWR010000261.1:0-2754 GCA_964618055.1 uncultured Pirellulales bacterium
GTGTAATGCGTGCGGCTGAGATGTTTTTCCCGACATTAAATACTTCGATTTCAGCCTTTCCTTTGCCGCGGATAGGCATATTTTTTTCATAAACCGAAAAAGTTAAACCGCGATAGACATGGTCATCACTTCCAATATTGAGATGGACTATTTTTGCTGAGTCATCAATTAATATTATTTTTCCATCGGGCTTATGTGCTGCTACCTCACTGTCAGGTGGCGGGACAAGTGTGCGCAGCCTTTCTTGGGCGCGTTTCATTCTCTCTTCGGTGATTGCCAATTCTGCTTCTGTTTTTAGCAGTTGCTGGTTTCGTTTTTTTAGATCGGCTCTTTCCTCATCGAGTTGTGTCATAAGAGTCTGAACCTGCTGCTCCGAAGTTTGTTGCATCATTATTTTAAGGTCGTTGTAGTCCTGCTTGATTTCGTTAACCTGCTGCTGATATTTTTCTTTTTCGGCCAGAAGTGTCTGTTCTTTTTCGTAAGTTGCTTCCATCGCATCATCAAATTGGTTTTGCAGCCGTTCAAATTGTTCATGGAGAGTAATCGCCGTATTTGTAGTATTGTCCAGCTTTGCTTTCAGTTTTTCTATTACTCGTATGAGCCCAATGGTGTTGGGGTCGTCAATTTCGATGTAAGGTTGTTTCCGGGTTACGAGTTGCGGTGTTTGCTGGTAATTTTCCAAGACCTCCGGCGGAGTGGGGACAAAAAGCAGACTGGTAACCTGCTTTTTATCGTTGTAAACGACCTTTATATCAAGATGGCCTTTCTCAAATTCACAGGTGATAAACACAATATCATAATCCAACTGTTTTTCTGTTCGCAGACCAATTTGTTGTTTGAAAGGCCCCATCTGGCTGATGGTTGATTTCCACGTCTCTTCAAGTTTCTCAAGAGGCAGTGCATTTTTCATCGTTTCATCAAAGTTCTCTATCGCTGCTGCAAACTGCTGCTCAACCAGTAATTCAACGAATTCATTTTTTGGGGCTTCTGGTGCGATGCTTTTAGCGGCAAGGTGCTGTTGGGCTAATAATTCCAATGTGTCTTTGACTTCTCTATTTGCGTTGTCAACTTTGACTTCGGCTGAGGTATCTTCCGGCAGGCCTCCGATGATTAGGGAGACCATTTCGTCAAGATAATCGACCATTGTGCCAAGTCTGCTCTTTCGCGGCTGCTTTGCGCCCACAATTACTCCTATTTTTCGCAGTTCCGTGCTGGTGGCTAGCTCATCTATCTGGCTTCGTAAAGTAGCTGCTTCTGTCCTGTGTTTTTCGGTCTGGAGATAGTAGACAACTGCGAGGACAGTTGAGATAAGAAAAAGGCCGACAAATGTTATCACGGTGTAGAGCATAGCGTTGCTTTGCTGTCTTTTGCCTGCTGGCATAGTAAAAACTCCTTAGAAATACTGTAAAAAACGCGTATTAAGGCTGCCCAAACACTACATTATCGTCTGAAAAGGGCTCTAAGTCAACAAAAAAACCGGTGCAGAAACATCTTTAAGCAGCGGTTTGGCTGTTTTATGGTGTTATCGCCTTGGTTTTGGCCCTGAATCCAAAACCGGGGAGCAGAGCCTCAAAGTTTCTCCAGAAGGGTGGGTAATTGGCTGATTTTGCGTATTACGTATTGAGGGGGGGCGTCAGGGGCCTCGGAGGTTGATGTGTGTATGCGAGCAGGGCGGGTTATCTGGATGGTCAAGAAACCTAATTTATTCGGTGCGATAAAATCCTTTACCTGGTTGTCAGCAACGTAAGCTATATTTTGCGGTTTTGCATTTAGCGTCTGCATAATTTTTTCAAAGCCAGCCGGTGAGGGCTTCCAGTATTGTCGGCCGAGCTGCTCGGTATAGATTATGCACTTGAAATATTTTTCGATTTTAAGGGCTTTAACTTTTAGCTGCTGAGCAGGTAGAAAACCATCTGTTAGCAGGGCTAAGGTATATTTTTTGCTTAGCTGCCGAAGGACATTTGCAGAATCAGCGGGCAGTGATATTTTCGGGAGATGGCTGCGATAAGTTTTTATCAGTTTCTGGATAATCTCATCGTCATAGCTTATGCCAAGGTCGTCAAGGGCTGCGTTAAATGTCTTTGTGCGATTGCCGGCGGTGAAGTGCTTCCATAAGCTATCGAAAATACGCTTGGCAGGCGGCGCGTAGGGCGAATCGGCGACGAACTCTGCAACGGCCCTGAAGCCGCTCCTGCAGTAGTCGAGCTCATCGTAAAGCGTGTCGTCTAAATCAAAAACAACTGTTGTTATCATAATTCGTGTCTCGTTATTCGCATAGCGATATATTATTGGTTAATTATAACATCGACATTTAGCCTAGTAGCACATAATATTATAATGATGAACTATGGCTAAGCAAAGATTACAAAAGGTTTTGGCAGCAGGGGGTATCGATTCACGCAGAAAATGTGAAGAGCTGATACGTGATGGGGCCGTCCGCGTAAATCGTAAAGTGGTGGATAAGCTGCCAGCTTTTGTTGACGCTGAAAAGGACGTCATAACCGTAAACGACAGGAAAATTTGCGCTGCCCGGAAGGTATATTTTCTTTTGAATAAGCCCAAAGGCGTGATTTGCACAAATTCGGACCCGCAAGGCAGAAAAAAGGCGATAGATATCGTAAAGGTGCGTGAACGCATCTTTTGTGTCGGCAGGCTCGATATCGACAGCACGGGAATAATCATACTTACTAACGACAGCGAGCTGACAAACAGATTAACTCATCCGAGGTATGGACTGGCGAAAACGTATGTTGT
>CAZTWR010000262.1:0-2753 GCA_964618055.1 uncultured Pirellulales bacterium
GCCAGTTGGTCGGATGTTTTGCACGGGTCGCAGGCTTGCCAATACGAATATCATCAGTATGGCCGGCAATTATAACATCGAATTTCTTGCCCTGTTCTGAATTCAGAATTTTGCATAGCGACTTAACTACTTCGCCAGCCATAGGTGCCACCTTGTCACTGCCAGATTCAAAAAGCAAATCGCTCTTGAACTTAACTATCCCTCGGCTTGAATCATACGCGACCATCTCCTTATCTTTGGCAAAATCCTCCAGCATAGTACTGAGTTCCACCGGAAGCGAGGCTCCGCCGTAAAGCAATTGCTGTTGCATCGAAGAAATCAACTCTCTCTTTTTCCCAAGGTCCTCTTCAAGCGCAGCAATTTTTTGTTGCAGTGCATTTACCTCGATACTGCTGCGGCTTTCAGCGGTCTCGAGTTTTCTTTTTAACTGTTCAAGCCCGACCTTGGTGGTTTGTAGTTCACTCTCAAGCTCATCTATCCGGTTTTGCTGTATGTCGTTCTGGATTCTGAGATCCTTTAGTTCTGGGCCGCAGCCATTTAGCAGTACGAGACAAATACATAAAAGAAAAAGCACCGAAAGTTTAGCAGTTCGCATTGTTCCATCCTTTCCAAGAAATCCGAGACAGGTAAATTTCCTTTTAACCGTCCTATAAAATATACAAGCTCTTTATTTGTAAGCTATTATAGCCGACCAACTTCTTCATTTTTCAACTACGCCCATAAATAAAACCTATTTGTATTTATCCGTCAAGAATAAACTTTCAAAATATATGCAGCCCTCACCAATAGCTTTTCCTTAGCTAAAAAGAAGTACCCACCAGCTTTTGCAGCGAATTGTAGCGTACTAAGCTCCATTATACCGCGCGCAGCAAAACGGCCCTTCTCTCTACTCAAAAAGGGCCGCGTGAAACTAACCTTTAGAAATTCTTAAGCGTTTTCGCTTCCTGGTTCCGGCGACGGAGTTCCTTTGGTTTTCTTGGCTTTTTTCTTCTTAATTGCTTTACCACCTTTGCCGCTGAGCATAAAAGCTACGCCGATTATCAAGCCTGCTGCCAGAACAGCCCCGAGCACGATATACCATATTAGACTTTGTATCGCTGTCAGAATTGCAGGCATCATATTGTTGAAACCCGCCACCGCCACTATCGCAGTGTAAACAATAGCCAGCAGCGGCAAAAATAGCATAAGCCCAAAAGCGTTACTTATCACATCCGGCGCCGGCTCAGCATACGCTTGAACTATTGCCGGTGCTTCCGGACCGGATTCTGCTTCAGCAAGCTCTTCGTCCGGCATCAATTGTTCCGCCTCGGCGGCTACCTCCACCGCTGAAGGTTCAGCTGCCTCTTCCCCCTCTTTGCCCTCGGGAGTATAAATTTCGTCGAGAATACCACCTAATGAGGTATCGTCAGCCTGCAGCGAAAGGTCTAACAACCCTGAACCGCTACCGAAGGTATCAAGATTTACGTCTTCTTCGATCTCTTCTAATGACGCTTCGCCCGATGCACCTTTGGTCTCGCTCAGCGTATCGTCTGCTAATAACCCTTCGTGCGGTACAGCTTTGGTCTCGCCCAGCGTATCGTCTGCCAGTTTGTAATCGCCGTCTGTTTCGCCCAGGACATCGATTCCTTCACCGGTCATAGCGGTGGTATCCGCCCCAGCCGACTCGCTTTTTTCGGCTGGACCCTCGCTTGGCTCCGGCGCCAGAGAAATCTCATCTTTGTCTGCCACCTGTTTTGCTTCATCCGAAGCTCCTTTTGATGCCGCAATACTTGTGTCGGACATCAATGCTTCAACTTCATCAACTTTAAACAGCAAATTAGGGCCGTCACGAAACTCACGCAACCTACCCTGTTTGATTATCTCTTTTACTTCTTCCTCTGTTTTATTGAGTTTCGCGGCAACCTCTTGTAATGAATAAAACATACCAGCCATAATTACTTATTCTCCTGAAAATTATCCTTTTACTTCTTACTCTTTCTTAATACTTCCCAGAAAACTTCGAAAATCTTTACTTCCTCTACTAACTACCAAAATCTTACTCATTGGGCTCAACTGCTTCCAAAGTATTTACGTCTAAATCTTGTTGTTTTTCCTTGACCCGCTCTTTCATCTGCTCGCCCAAATCTTCCAGCAGCGTCCTCACCTGTTCCGGTGTCGGTTCAGCTGTGTTGTACTGCTTCAGCAGCCTGTCGTATTGCCAGCTTCGGGCAGCCAATAATCTCAACCGGTTGTGGGCTGGACCTCGGCTGCTTAGCTCATATATCCACAGCGTCTCGCCGAGCGTATCCACCATCGCGAGCCCGTACCTGTCCCGTTCAATTTGAATGGGAACTACTAAAATTTCACCGTTTTTGTTGCCTTGTAGTTCCGCTTGAGCGCTTGCTGGTGAGCCAAACTTACTACCTATGAAAAATAAAACCAGCACACCCAGAACAATAAACGTCGACAGCAACAACCGTCTTTCAGTTCCGGATACCATAATTTTTAGACTCTTTGCACCCCAGAAAAACAGCTTTTACTATAAAAATTATATCGTAACTTTTGTAAAGATGCAAGCTATTTTTTAACGAAAATACTGTAAGTTAATGCCCGGAAACTGATTTCGCAGCCAGTTTCTATCCAGGCCAAAAATACGATTTTATTGCAACGATGGACTGTTTCGTATAAAATGTCTTGGCCGATGGGCATTAATCTCACTTTTTCGGGGTGTAGCTCAGCTTGGCCAGAGCGCCTGCTTTGGGAGCAGGAAGTCG
>CAZTWR010000263.1:0-2747 GCA_964618055.1 uncultured Pirellulales bacterium
ACCGCCTACGTATTCGGCTAATTCGCCCAAAGTCTTTCGACTCCGCTCAGGATGGTGAGCCTGTCGAACCATTTTTGCCTTCATATAAATGCCCTCACTTATCTATCGTGCCCGATGCGTCGTGCAAAAAGTGGACGCAATACACAATACGATATACGCTATACGAAAGTATTATAGCAAAAAGACTGAGATTGAAAAGCGGAAATTGAAAATTGAAAAAGTAGTCTTTTTTGCGTATTTTGTGCCTTTTGGCATGTTTGTTGACCGCCGAGAACGCAGAGAAAGAATTAAAAGGTAATATAGACGCAGATTTTTATCTATAATCTTATCTCAGCGTAATCAGCGTCAAAAAAAACAGTGCTTATCCGTGTTAGTCTGCGTCTAAAGAAACAGTGTAAGTCCGTGTCTAAAAAAAAGCAGGCCACAGGAAAATCCCATGGCCCACTTTTTCGCTTTCTTTGTGCCTCTGTGCCTTAGTAGCTACTTTTCGCTTCACGCTTCACATTTCACGCTTCACGCATTATCCTCTCCGCCGCCGCCGCAACACCAAGCCACCCAATCCAAGCAGGAAAACAGTCGCTGGTTCGGGGGTGCTCACAGCATGCCCGAGGCTGCTAACCAATATGCACTCATCAGGAATACCGTAGACATTAACGTTCCACGCGAAGGACTCGCCAGGCATGAAAGCATCCTCTCGCCAGTGCCCCAAGACCTCCCAATCGGCGAGGTAGCCTTCCTGCCAAGCGTATTGAACACTCCCGTAGTCGTCGAAAATTGCCGATACTTCATATTCGGTCATTTCGCTAGTATCCACGACCGCCAGTTCGAGGTATCCGTTGTCGTTGTACGAAGCGGTACCGGAGATCATCAGGTAGTTAACGTCGCGAGAGACCTCATAATCAAGGTCAGCAAAACCCTCAGTCAGGCCGGGAACAGGCTCGATCGGTTCTCCGAATGGATACTCGCCAGCCCAGCCACCCCTTTTGGCTATCACCTTCACGTTGCTGCCCCACCACCCCTTACTATGCCCATGCCCATATGCATACTCGGACACGCAGTCATTGGTCCCACACTCTGCGGTTGCTGTCGTCTGAGCTGGCATAACACCAGAGTCATTGATATCATGGCAGTCTGTTGTCTTGGCCTCAGCATAGGATCGACTCCAAGCCGGAGCATTCAGGACCCATGCGTCAGCATTGGCGTGCCTAGGTTTGGCGACTGCTAGGAATCCTAGTGCAATCAATAGTGCGCAAAGTCGTTGCTTCGGCATTTCAGAGCCTCCTGATTGTTTTAGGAAAAAGAAACGGAACATTCTACTTTTTTGATTTCCTTGATCAGTTGATTCGTTCGTGGTTAACTCCTTTGACCTATTCGTTTGGACGGCCCGGTCGGTGGACAATTCTCCTCCTTTCTCAAACATAGCTTTTCTCCTTCTTCAAAAATTAACAAAACTACAATTGTTCTTTCCTTTTTGTATCTCTGCGTTTTGCCGCATACGCGACGGATGGGCGCAATGCGGCGCATTTAAGGCAGTTTTAGTATGCTCATAACCTCCTCCTTTTCTGTGTGCAAAGATTCAAGAGTGTGCCCGACGACATTACCAGGCCTTCAGGAAATGAATTTGCTTGATATCAACAGAAAAGCCAAACAAATTTTTCTCGGTGTGACAACAGTATGGCACTGCGGCTGAAAAAATGTGCTAAAGGCCTTGATTTTGAAAGGGTTAGGCTTGGTATAGGAAATTGTCTGGCCAAGGTCAGGCCAGCAAAATCTCACAGATTTGCTGTTGCAGGTCTTCTGAAATGGACTCAGTAAAGTCGGGGACGTCACTCCTTAGGATAGTCACCGCTGGCCCGACCGAGCCGTAAACCGTTGCATCCGTCGGGCCGAACACCGCAACCGTTCTAACACCCGATGCCGCTGACAGATGCGTTATCCCGCTGTCATTACCTAAAAAAGCACCCGCGCAGCTCAACACCGCAAGCACCTCCGCTAACGACAGATTTGTAAGAACATTGGCGGTATCAGCCATTGTGGAAATCATCGATGTGCTGAATCGCTCCACCTCGGCAGGCCCTAACAAAAATATCACCTCCACCCCCTCCCTCTGTAGCATCTTGGCCACCGACACAAAATTATCCAAATGCCAGCACTTGTACTCCCCACCGCTGCCCGGCTGAATTACGACAAGTTTTTCAGAAAAATCAACCCGCCGATGGCGGGCCTGATCAAAACCCGGCGTTGCTGGGATTTCCTCCAGTAGTTCTCTGCCTTTGTTTATGTCCGCTTTGGTTGCCTTTATTAAACTTTTTGCCTTCCGAACTTGCCAGGGCCCTAAAGACAAACCGCTTTGAGCAATAAATTGCTGTATATAAAAATCAGTTATATGTGCTGACAATTCTTTGCCTGCACCTGTGGTGCCTGCACAGGTAGCGCAGGCACGGGTGGACGGCTTCATCGATAAAGTTATTACTTCCGCACTATGGCTGCAATTGGCGGTGAAAATCAGGTTCTGCTCAAAGTTGCTGTCCGGCTCACCTAAAAATGTTGCTATCCAGGTGTAGTCAGCAAAAGTATTTATCAAAGGGTCCCCATCCACAAGCTCGAACGCATCGGTTTCAGCAAACAGTCGATGCAAATCTACCGAATCTATGGACCGGATGCTATCCACGCACGTCCTGCCCGGGAACATGTCGATATATTCGGTATGACCAAGAATATCAACCCCACCCAATCCAAGGCAATCT
>CAZTWR010000264.1:0-2733 GCA_964618055.1 uncultured Pirellulales bacterium
CATAATAGCCGCAGCTTGGGCAGCGGGAAATAGGAGACCTGACATTACCAGCAGCGATAGCATCCCGGCCCAATCTATATCTTGTCATCTCGGAACCACAGTCATATTGATACCCGCATTGTTGGCAACGAAGGCGAAAATGGTCTCCTTTGAGTGTGTCAGCCATACTGCCGGTAGGAATCCGGAATGCCTCCAATATAAATGCCCGAACGAGAAAGGCCAGTATAAAGGCCGTTATCAGCCATTCAAGGGTATTGGCAACCTCGGTCACTTTGTTGCCTCGAGAAGCCTTTTGTGAGTCGGTTTCTTCACTCTTGCTTGCAGACATAAATGCCCATCCTGTCGTAAAACAGGTTTTCGTCTTTGTTAGTCTGAAAAACTTTAACTAAAACATTTATAAAAACACTGATTATGCCGACAAGTCCCCATCTGGTCAATAAACTATTTCCTCTTAAAGCTATTTTGCAAATTATTGCCAGGCAAAGCCGCCCGCCAAAACCACAAATCAACGCTCTTAAACGGCACAAAGAAACGTAAATGCCGGCCTTTGAGCTGCCACCGAGGCAAAGTGGATACAATACAGAAGGATAGTTTTCGAGCGTCTGACGAAATTAAACAAAGATTACTTTATTATAACATCTTGAAAATAAAGAGCTTATGCCTAATTGCTTTGCGGGCAGGGTTGTCTCCGAGCTTCCTAATCTTCCAGATTCGATGCTGTTTTTGCATATCCAGCCAGGGCTTATGCCAGCGGTGTAAACTGGCTCAGGTTCTCTTGCCCGCTCTTTTTGCAATATCAGATTTTTTTTTTCGGAAGCTGAAAAATTTTTGGATAAAATTTGCTTGCTGTATAGAAGTCTTTACAGTATAGTAATTTGCGGTGTTTCGACATCTGCTTTTCACCGGCTGGTTTTGTGGTTATAATTAAAAATCAGATTTCCACAAAACGACGAAAAATCAGAGCCGAGGGCCGGTGGTCATCGGCCTGAAACCATGCAGAGGTGTGTAATGAGTTGTCATCTAATCAATGTTAACTTGCCACACAGCTATCCTAAGATAGGCGGAATTCAATCCACCAATCGCTCTTTCTTGAAATGAGGTAGCATATGTCAACAGTTACAAAGAAAGAACTTATCGATCGAATTGCAGAACGTACGCAGGCTAAAAGGGTTTTGGTCAAACGCATAACTCAGGCGTTTCTTGACGAGATAATAACAGAATTGTGTAAGAATAACCGGTTAGAGTTCCGGGACTTCGGCGTCTTTGAGACCAGAATAAGAGCCGCCAGAGTTGCGCAGAATCCAAAAACTCTTGAGCGAGTTAAGGTTCCTCCGAAGAGAACTGTTAAGTTTAAGATGGGCCGACTGATGAGAGAGAATCTTTGTGCACCTGCTGCAAAATCAGCTGAAGGAAGTATTTGATTTGAATAAAAAGTTGTGGTTCCGCAAAGGAGAAGCCGCTTTCAAGCGCAGACTATTTGTGGAACACACATAAGGCAGTTTATTTTAGTAGAGTTGTCCAAAAGGAGCATTTTATGGCAGAGGGAACAGTTAAGTGGTTCAACACAAGGAAAGGTTATGGCTTCATCTCTACCGACGATGGTGCTGATATCTTTGTCCACTACTCAAACATTTCAGGTGATGGATATAAGACTCTTGTTGAAGGTGATTCGGTCAGTTTTGATGTTGTCGAGGGCGAGAAAGGTTTAAGAGCTGAGAATGTAGTTCCAAAAGCGGCTCAGAAAACCAAACCGGCTCAGAAAAGCAAACCAGCTCCAGAAAGCGAACCAGCGTCACAAAGCGAAGAAGCGCCGGAAAGCGAAGAAGCGATGGAAAGCGAATCAGCCACTGAAAGCGAATAGGAGCTGTTACCCGGTTCTCGGTCTTGGACTTAAGGGGGTGGTTGTAAACAATGCTCGTTTTTCTCATTCCCCACTTCCCTGCTTAATGCTTACACAGCAATATCACCAAGATGGCTTACGCCACCGCAGATGCTTTCTCCTTCGCAGTGTCCCCCTCGAATAATTACCCACAAACTTTTTACTTGCAACTTATGGGACTTTTTGCTATTTAGATAGGCAAGTTACAGATTGCACCAGCGCTTTTTGGAAAGTAGTGAATATGGGTGCTTCAGAGTTTAAATCCGGCCTGGACTGTAATGTCCTTGTCCTGAACAAGCATTATATGGCTATCCGCATAGTCGGAGCCAGACGGGCATTCTCTTTGCTCTTTCGCGACCTTGCTGAGGTAGTCTCTTTTGAGCAGGGTGCATATTCAAATTACAATTTCCAGAGCTGGTGCGACGTAAGCGAATTCAAACGTAATTTCGAGCCGGATGGCCACGACTGGGTATCTACTGTAAATTTCTATATTGCGGTGCCGCGGATTATCCGCCTGTTATTTTACGACCGTTTGCCGAGAAACGAGGTCAAATTCAATCGAAGAAATATCTTCGCTCGCGACAAAAACAGATGTCAGTATTGTGGCAAGCGATATCCGACCAGCGAATTGTCGCTCGACCACGTTATCCCTCGCAGTATGGGCGGAAAACCGAATTGGGAAAATATGGTTTGCTCCTGCACAAAATGTAACGTCATAAAGGGAGGCCGAACTCCCAAGCAGGCCGGAATGACCCTCGTCCAGAAGCCCGCCAGACCGAAACACAATCCTCTTGTCCACATTCATCTCGGCCAGTCCCGCTACCGTAGTTGGCAGCAATTCCTCGACCACGCCT
>CAZTWR010000265.1:0-2727 GCA_964618055.1 uncultured Pirellulales bacterium
GAGCGCACGGATCACACCCGTGAGGTCACAGGTTCGAATCCTGTATCGCCCAGTTTTTCGACAATTTCGAAATCCGAATTCGATGTTCGGAATTTTCTGTAGAGGTGTTTTTGGATAATCCGACAAAAAAGCATATCCCACTGACCAGGATTCAGAAGCTCATCGGTGAAAGGATGTTACAATCAAAGGTGGGCAAGCCCTGTTTTTACATCGAGTTAAAAGCGGATGTAACTGAACTGATGGGTCTTCGGCCGAGGCTGCGGAAATCACTTGGTGTCAAAATAACAACAGACGCTTTTTATGTTCGTGCGCTGGCGTTAGCTGTGAAAAAATATCCTCTTATGCTCGGCAGAGTTGACGGTGATAGTATCAAAATACCCGATTCAATCAATGTCGGCTTTGCCGTAAATGCCCCGCAGGGCCTTGTTGTGCCGGTGATAAAGCAGGCGGACAAAAAAACATTAGCCGAGATTGCCGAGCTTGAAAAAGTGCTCACCGAAAAGGCACGCAGTAATAAATTGACACTTGAGGAGATGGAAGGTGAGACGATAGCGTTAAGCAATCTTGGTGCCTATGGCGTTGATTCTTTTTTCGGAATTGTGCCGCTGCCAACGAGCACCATCTTAGCGGTAGGCAATGTAATCAAAGAGGTTGTTCTCCGCAGTCCTAGGGACTCCTTACGGAGGACGCCTGACGGCGCTGAGGATGGTAAACCGGCAGTCCTATGGACTCCTTACGGAGTGCGAAAATTGGTGAGCTTGACGTTGGCGGTTGACCGCAGAGTTATAGACGAAGTTTACGCGGCAAAGTTTCTGAGCTTTATTAGAGAGCAGTTGCAAAACTCGCAACAGCTGGTTTGACAGAGTGTAATAAGAATTTTTTGGGGTTATTGGGATTGGGGTGGAGGCTGAGTAGCTGTTGTTTGTGTAAACTCGGAAGATGGTGTTTGCAAATCAGGTTGTGAGACCGGTTTGATTTCAATAATGGCTTGTTTCTGATTTTCACCAACAATGGCGGATTGTATCTGGGGCTGTGGGGCTGGTTGTAATTGGGTGTGTATGAATTCAGCGACTTTTTTGTAATCTTCGGCGCCGTGGCAGGAGGGTTCGTATTCAAAGATTGTTTTGCCATAGCTTGGTGCCTCGGCGAGCTTGATGTTTCTTCTAATGTAAACAGGTAAAACCTGGGCATCTGCCCAGGCACAGTTGGTTCCGCGTGCATTGTTTAGGAATTGCTCTATATCGGCCTTGACCTCATTTGGAAGTGAGGCTCTGCTGTCGAACATACACAGCAAAATCCATTTAACTTTGAGGTTGGGATTTATTCTTTTGTTTACAAGCTCAACGGTTTTCAGCAGTTTTCCAAATCCCTGCAGGGCCAGGAAATGTGGCTGGAGGGGAATCAGGACCTCTTCTGCGGCAGCGAGGGCATTTAAGGTTAGCAGCCCGAGTGAAGGTGGGCAGTCGATAAAAGAATAATCGAATTTGTCTTTAGCTGATTGAACAGCTTGGCGGAGGATAGTTTCCCTTCCGACAACAGTTACGAGTTCGCTTTCAGCACCGACGAGATTGATATTTGCAGGCAGCAGCCAAAGGTTTGGTCGTACAAGCAGAATTTCCTCCTCAAATTTTGCTGATTGTGTGAGGAGTTTATATGAGCCTGAGTCGATGTTTTCGGGTTCTACGCCGAGATGTATTGTCAGATGCGCCTGGGGGTCGAGGTCAAGAACGGCCACCTTCAGGCCGATAGCAGCGAGGGCTGCGGCGATATTTACCACTGTTGTGGTTTTTCCCACCCCGCCTTTTTGGTTTAATACCGCGATTGTTCTCAATCTATTAACCTTAATCGTTTTCAGTTTTTATTTTCTTTTCTTTAAGACGGCATCCAGCACCCCATTAACAAAGGCCGGGGATTTATCAGTGCTGAACTTTTTGGCGAGCTCGATAGCCTCGTTTATTACGACCCTGGGGGGAATATCAGGGCAGAATTTCAACTGGTAAACCGCCAGTCTCAAAATACTTTTGTCAACAGCTGAAAGCCGGGATAATTGCCATTTTATTGTTGAGGCAGCTATGAGCTCGTCACAGAGAGCCAAATTTTCCCAGGTACCTTTTGTCCATTCTGAGGCGAGTTTGCGTACTAAGAGGTGGGGGTCATTTTCTATAAAGAACTCATCTAATCGCTTGAGCAAGTCTGGGCCCTGCACGTCGAGTTGATATAGTCCCTGCATTGCCAGCTCTCTAGCCCTTGTTCTCTTATCCACCTTCCGGTCTCTTGTTAGTTGATTGTTGGGTATTGTTAAATTGTCAATGAACGGCTCAAATCTGTTCGAGCACGTTTACGGTTTCCATAGCTGTCAATGCTGCTTCGGCGCCGGCGTTACCCATTTTAGTACCCGCCCTTTCGATGGCCTGCTCGAGAGTCTCACAGGTTAAGACGGCGAAAATTGCCGGCACCGCTGAATCATAGTTGATTTGTCCGACACCTCGCGTTACCATCTGAGAGATATAGTCGTAATGGGATGTTTGACCACGTATGACCGCACCGAGGCAAAGGACGGCGACGTATTTGCCACTTTGTGCGAGCTTTTTCGCAGCGATGGTGATTTCACAGGCCCCCGGCACCCAGACTACGGATATCTGCTCGTCGGTGGCACCATGACGTCTGAGGCAATCTATCGCACCGGCAAGCAGCTTAGCGGTTATAAATTCGTTGAACCTGCTGACT
>CAZTWR010000266.1:0-2717 GCA_964618055.1 uncultured Pirellulales bacterium
CGACCCACGGCAGCGCACCAAAATACAAAGGCAAAAACAAGGTCAATCCCACCGCACTGATACTCAGTGGCGTGATGATGCTAAGACATATAGGCAAAACAGCCGAAGCAGACAAGCTTGAAAACGCAGTGGCCGCCGTAATTGCCGAAGGAAAAAACGTAACTTACGATATGAAAGCGAACCGCAACGACCCAACTGCTGTCGGCACAAGCCAAATGGCCGACGCTATTATTGAAAAGATAAAAAGCGAATAGTCATCAGCCTTTTGCGACTAACAGCTAAATACTAAGGACTAAATACTAAATTGAACCAGCAAGCTTATCGCAACCTAATTTCGGACAGAAGCACTGGCCTATCCGCAGCGATTTTACGTTTCTTTTTAGCCACCTTTGCCTTGATTTACTCAACCGTTGTGTGGTTGCGCAACTTTCTATATTCTAAAAGATGGTTAAAAATATACCGCGCAAATGCAAGAGTCTTCAGTGTTGGTAACATAACAACCGGCGGAACGGGCAAAACCCCACTCGTAATCTGGCTTTGCAAATTTTTGCAACAGAAAGAATTTCAGTGCGCTGTTCTAACCAGAGGTTATAAAACACATGCCGAAAAACGAGCATCGAGCATCGAGCATCAAGCATCAAGAACAGATGAGCCAGCAATTCTTACCGAAAGCTGCCCACAGGCCAAAGTGATTATAAATCCCAACCGTGTTGAAGCTGCAGTTGAAGCTGTGAACAAGTTCGGTGCAAAGATGCTGATTATGGACGATGGCTTTCAACATCGCAGATTGTACAGAGACCTCGATATCGTAACAATTGACGTAACTTGCCCTTTTGGCTACGGGAAAGTGCTGCCCGCAGGCCTGCTAAGAGAGCCTGTCGTTTCCCTCAAGCGCGCCGATGCAGCTGTTTTAACCAGATGCGACCAGATTCCTGAATCCAAATTGAGCCAAATTGAAAAGAAACTACAGCTAATCAATCCGGATATGATAATTGCAAAGTCGATACATAACCCAATCTGCGCAAAATCCATAACCGGCGAAGAAATCACCATCGAACAACTAAGGAGTAGAAAAATATTTGCCTTTTGCGGCATAGGCAATCCTGATGCTTTTTTAAACACAATCACCGAACTCGGTGCTACTCTCGTCGGTTCAAAAATTTATAACGACCATTATCACTACACCGACAGCGATATTGATGATATTTACGAGCAAGCTAATCGTTTAGAAGCAGACTTGATACTGTCAACGCTGAAAGACCACACGCAACACGCAATACGCAACACGCAATACGAGATACCTTTCGCATATTTGGCGGTTGAACTGAAATTCCTAACTGGAGAGGATAAATTAAAAGAGTTGATTGAAGACGCATTGGCGGGTAAAATTCTAAAAACAAAAGAAGACTAACTTGTGCTCTTATGTATGAAAAACTGCTAAAAACGGTAACGAATCTGGGCTCACCGAAAGTTCTTGTCGTAGGAGACTTTATGCTCGACGTTTATATCTACGGTGATGCCCTAAGGATAAGTCCCGAAGCCCCGGTGCCTGTATTGAAAGTTACTAAAACCGAGCATAGCTGCGGCGGAGCAGGCTCTGTCGCTGCAGACCTCGCTGCATTGGGGGCTATACCGGTTTGCCTGGGAGTTATTGGAAAAGACCGAAACGGTGAAACTCTCAGGAAAAAGTTGACAGAATCCGGGGCCGATATCACCAGCCTGCTTACATTAACCAACCGCCCTACCACCACCAAACAAAGACTGATAGGCCTGGCGCAGCACCGCCATCAACAGCAATTATTCAGAATGGATGAAGAATCCACAGAAACATTATCTGATGAACAGTACGAAAAGATCTTACAAACCTACAAGAACAATTTGGAACAAGCTGATATCGTTTGCCTCCAGGATTACAATAAGGGTTTATTGAGCTCATCGTTTTGCAAACAGATGATACAATTAGCGACACAAGCGAATAAAAAGGTTCTTGTCGACCCTTCGCTCACAGATGACTACTCAAAGTACACCGGCGCCACACTCATTACGCCAAACAGGCAGGAGGCTTCGATGGCGGTTGGGTTCGAGATAAAAACTAAAGAGATGGCAGCCAGAGCAGCCCAGACCATTGCCGAGAAGTTTCAAATCGAGGCTGTAGTAGTTACACTTGATAAGGAAGGCGCATATCTTAAAACACAAAAAATAAGCGAGATTATACCCACCAAGCCTCGCAGTGTTTACGATGTTACCGGTGCTGGTGATATGGTTTTAGCGACGCTTGCGATAACTTTGGCAACTGATTGTGATTATAAAACAGCTGTGCAGCTTGCGAACATAACGAGCGGCATTGAGGTGGAAAAATTTGGCGCTGCAACCGTAACTATCGAGGAAATTATCAATGAAATTACCGGCAAAAGCGATAAAGTTCATTCGGTCAACTCCTTGATTAAGGAGTTGAATGAGCATCGAAGGCAAAGTGCAACTATAGTTTTCACCAACGGTTGCTTCGATGTGGTACATAGAGGCCATATCGAGTTCCTAAGATTCTGCAAGCTGCAAGGCGGCATCGTCGTGGTGGGATTAAACAGCGACAGCTCGGTAAAAAGCATTAAAGAGTCAGACCGGCCAATTAACAACCAATACGACAGAGCAGCTGTCTTAGCTTCATTGGAAACAGTCGATTATATTACCGTTTTTGATGAGCCGGACCCTCTTAACCT
>CAZTWR010000267.1:0-2694 GCA_964618055.1 uncultured Pirellulales bacterium
GGGCAATAAGCTGAGGGATGCGACACATGCCATCGAGCAAGCTATATTCAGTATAAACATAAAGATAAACAAATTTCTGTGGCATTAGCTAGATTATAACATTTGCGCCGAGGGCACCAAACGAGGAATTTCTAACTATCAAAAATTTCTTCACCAGCACAAGGAGCATCTACCAAAGTGGGCAGCACCATCCATAGTTACCCGCATAAATCCCGACGCGCAATTTTACCTGTCATTGCGAGCGGAGCGTGGCAATCTCATCAGAGCCTCTGTAGGGGAGCCTCTTGTGTGCTCCCACAAATTGGGAAGGGACAAACCTCTCCCCTGTTCAATTTTGGACATTTTGGAAGCCTTTCACCTCCAGCTTTTTGTAATTGCCTGATTTATCAGGCATGGTTGCCCGATAAATCGGAGTTGGGGTTGGGCAACCTCAGGTTCAGCAGGTCTTCCGTAAGCCCGTTCCCTGTTTCTACAGGGATGCCCATATTGTGCTATCTGTGTGGTCACGTATTATGATGTCTGGGAAGGGATTGTGATGCAGTGGGACAACGAATACCAGACTCTTGTACTGGCTACCCTACTCCATAGCATCGGCGAGTTTATACAACGGGGTACCTTTGGCTCTCTGAACGTGGAGGGGAGGCTCCTGAAGTATCAGCAAGATTTGTCCCTGCCTTTAACCACTTCGGAAAGAACGTAATCCTCGAAAGGGGACTGAAACCCCCGCGGGCTTCTGCTATGATGCGGCTATGCTCTTTGCTAAAATAAAGGCTGGGGCGGCAGTAACTCTGGGTGGGATGGCTGGGGGATATCTATGGACTGCAAGAAGAAGAGCTAAGTAATTAGGCGATTCATTATGTATATTTATCTTGATGAAAGTGGAAATTTTAGCCTAAGCGATAAATCGATAGAGAGGCAACCCTATATGGTAATTGCTGCTATAGTCATCAAAGATAAACGGTCTAAAGCAGCAATTGCTCAGGCTGTGACACGGGCTATCATAGATTGGCGTAGATCTCATCAGGAGATTCGTGCCAACCCAGATAACAAGATAAAGGAATTGAAAGGGGCAGACCTGCCCCCAGAGGTGCGTCAACGATTGTTTAAACTCATTTCGCGGAGAAGTTGTAACTTTGAGATTCATGCAATAGGTATTGACAAACGAGACGAACGGCTAGCAAAGCAATCACTGCCAAAACAATATATGAGACGCTATGCCATGCTCGTGCATGATATCCTGTCTTTTATTCACCCAACCATACGGAAGAATCAACGTTGGGTGACAATGGTGTCTGATAGCCAGGCCCGTGCCCAGCCGACGCCGCCTGGTCCAGTTCGTTACAGTTCCAAAAGAGTTAGACTCCGGCAAGTGAGACTGCGACAGCAAGACAAACAACGTCGCCAGCAGTATAGGGATTTTGTTGTACATCGCTTCCGCTTCGTCCTACGCAAGCGGGGCACCCATCTAGCTGTAGGGTTAAGGCGTTCAGAAGATGACCGCTGCTTGCAATTTGCAGATGTGGTAGTCAATTTTATCTACGAAGGCTTAATCTTACGTAATAAAAAAAAGGAGTTACAACAAAACCTGCGTGCTGTCATTGATGCAGAAAAGAAGCAACGTCTTCGGAAGCAATTAAAGTACACGCGCGAAAAGCTCAATAGGTGGGGAGAAACCCGTAGTTTATTAGCACCACAGTTACACTTTATGTTAGCCCATAGACTCTACGACAAACTAATTTACCATATACATAAATAACAGTCAGTATAACGGCAAAGATAATTAAGAAGAGCGGGTAACCTAGGGGCTTGTTTTCCTACATCTTGGATTAGAAAAATCCAATCCAACACAATAGGAGGTAACTTTATTCTCCTTAAGGCTAAGTCCCCGCTTGGGGATTTGCCTGCTGGTTCACTTATTCATTTCAAAAGGAACCAAGCAGGACTTCACCTATCAGGATACCCGCATAGCAAACAAAGCTTACCATACTGTATGGTAGTGACAGTCAACCATAACTAGGCTCACCTTTAGGTTTTACGCCCGCTCAATTATAATTTTACGACAGTAGGCAGCACGAGTCAAGGTCTCGAAGGTTTTTGCGTCAGGAAAATACTACCACTTATAGTTAACCGCAAAGAGCTGTAGGGGCGGGGCTCCAGATTTTTGCAGTTGCCTGATTCATCAGGCTTTTATCGCCCAATAAATTAGGCGACTACATTTTTTGAACAGGCGGGGATAAACCTCGCCACCACATTCATTCGTAGGGGTGGGGCTTGTCCCCGCCAGATTTTTGTCATTGCGAGCGAAGCGTGGCAATCTCATGCCCCACCGCGAGATTGCTTCGGCTGACTTCGTCAGCCTCGCAATGACAGGATGGGTGTCATTCTGAGCAAAGCGAAAGATCTCATAACGCTCATGACAAACTCCGCGAAGAATCTCACCTCTGTCGTAGGGCGGCATTTTATATGCCACCTCTTTTTGGCCGGGAATAAATCCCCCCCGGGCTTTGAAGCTGGTATAATATTGTGCGAAATCAAGTTGAGACCAAAGGTGTGGGTGGCGGATTCTAGTTTTGTGGTACACTTTGCAAGCAAAAATGGAATACGTTTTTTAAATAAAGGAAGGAGCCAGCGATGATTGAAGCTCGATTCAAGAAAGTTTTTGAGCCAACGAGCATAGGCCAGATGCAACTGAAG
>CAZTWR010000268.1:0-2683 GCA_964618055.1 uncultured Pirellulales bacterium
AGGATTCAGATAGTAACCTTTTATTGTCACCTCGTCATGGGCATCTACATCAAACTGTGCTGCTTGTTGGTCGTTGCCATCCATTACATAATCCTGGTCGGCTTTAATTAGAACTGTGTCGCCAGAGTTGGCGGCATCTAATGCTACCTGTATATCAGTAGCCGCCTTGGCCTCTGTATCGTAAGGCGGTGTAGAGGAACCTGTATGGTTCACATAAGTATTAGCCATTCTTTTTGCTCTCCAACCAAATTCTTATTTATGCTTCCTCGGTCCATGTTCCGCTCTTAGCTATCGTTACCCAGTCACCATTTGAATCGGCCACAACTGTTAGGCACTCACCGATAGCATCTGCCGACTTGTATTTATCAGCAGTTTGCCCGCTGTCGTCCTTGATTGCCGCTGCACCAGGGTCGATGCGTAATTCTTGGGTCACCTGGACTGCAAAGGTAAATACCGTCCCTTCTGGCGCCGATGTGGGCAGTGTAAGCGTAACTGTCTCCGTTGCTCCGAGATTAGTATGAACGCTACCAGATTCGGCCGCCGTCAGTGTGTCGTTACTGGTGTGCGCCTCGATCATCTTTTTCACTCCGCCAGCACCATATGGCACTACAATGTTATGGCCTGCCCGGCAATCGGTTATCGAGTCTATATTACCGCCTGACGTAGTGACAATCGCCAGCCGAATATGGGGTTTAGTCGCCATATTTGGGAAGCTGCTGTATTCGTCGGTCACAAGAGTGCCGGAAGAATCCAGATATAGATAAATATTTTGCTTGTCGTCAGCCAACGTATTGCCTGACGAACCGTTATAGCTTATCAGCTCTGTTCCAAGCCAGAACTTGCCCTCTTTTACGCCGATATCTAGCCCACCCTCGTCGTAGACCCTCAAATCATTTGCCCGTTTTGCAGCAAGAATCAGTCGGTACAGCAGTTTCCTAAAGTGCAGATAATAGGGCGATGTTCCGGTTGGTATATACTCAACGCCGGTCTCGTTGTCAGACTGTATATTTAACAACGTGTTGTCGGATGGATGCACTTCAGCCATAATACTCTCCTTGTTACTCTTTGCTATGAGACACTTAAGACCAATTGATTTGTCTGTTTATCGAATGAAGAAATGCTTACCTGTTCAGCGGGCCTTGCTGCTGGCGTCACTGTAACTTGGGTGGTTTCGCTGCCGCAGCTTTCATTGCCCGCCTCGTCGGTAATCTTGAGGGCGAATTTATACACACCTGCTTGCATAGGTGCGCTTACCCATTCGAATGTATCGGCATCAAGGCCGAACTGTCCATTGCCGAAGCTGCCTTTCCCAAACCCAACTGCCGCTGCAGAGTCATAGCCGAAGTCACTTGTGCCGAATCTGCTCATTCCAAATCCCGCTTTATCCTGCCAGACCGGCCAGACCCTTATCGGTGAGTTATTGAGTGGGTTGTCGTAATCGATTTCGCCTGTGCCGTTGTCAAAGTAGATTTGAGCGATTGCGCCAATCGGCAAGTTCTGACTACGTAGCACACTGATTCTTACCCGGCCGCTCCGGCCAATCGATGAATCAATCTCGTTGCTAAAATCAGTATCTGCTTGTCTAGCCTCGACGGCAAAAACTTCAATTCGAACCGGCGCTTCTAAGGAGGTGGGCATCTGAACAATCATTTGTCGCTGTTGACTGTCAACCGTCGCTCCCGCATACTGGCCGTTGACATAAACTTGGTAAAACATATTGGGCCAGCAGGAGTACCATTTTACCAAAGCTGTCCGTGGAGATCCGACGCACCTGCCGTCTGCCCAAATGCCAACGGGCAGTTCAAACACCCTTACCCTTTCTATACTGTTACTGATAAGTGCCATAATCTATCAGACCACCAACTGCGTATAGACAATTTCATAATCACAGCAAAGACCGCTGCCACTTGTCTTTTCCTCCGTCACCTTAAAAGCATCCATTCGAACATTATCAAGCTCTTCGCCGTTGCTGATTACCAACGTGTGTGTATCGCCGTCTATATAAGCCGATATTGCGCTGATCCTGTCATCCATTTGCGATCGGCTTTTCGCCCGCAGCACGCCTCTCTGTTTTATCCTCCTGCCGCGTCCACCCAGATCAACACTGAGCACGCCATCCAGTCCTGGCACCGTTTTCTCTATCGAATCCCGACCGACACTGCCCCGCTCAATCTTCAGGTCCCGCTCATCAAACAGGTTTTGTCCATCCAAAGTAGCACTCATCTGTTTTCCCCTCGCAAATTAATCGCGTACCAGCCTTCCAGACGCTCCCACTTTTGTGATATCAGCTACCCCATCGCCACCAACGTCGATACTGAGCCGACACCGCTCTCTTGCCCTCTCAAAAAGCTTTTGATAGTGTAGGCTCTTCTTCCAGAAATTCTCACCCTTAGCCTTACTGGCTAACATTGCATAAACGCTTGATATGACCGCAAAGACTGATGCCCTCTTTAACACATCGGTATCTATAATATCCTCTACATCTACGTCACTTACAGGATTACCAGGCCCAATGCCGAAGTATTCAGTCAGTTGAAAACCAACTTCATTGGCTTGTGGTCCGAACGTACTGATGCGGTAGGATATATTGGTAGCCGCTGGTGGGGCTATCGGTTCATCGTTTGAATTTGTCCTGATTACCGAGACCGTAAGCTCTGTCGCCGAATCGACCGAAACTATCTCA
>CAZTWR010000269.1:0-2679 GCA_964618055.1 uncultured Pirellulales bacterium
GTTCCAGAAGATGTGGCCAATCCATATTTGAGCCGGTGAAAAATGAGCCTACACCTGCTATTTCCTGCGCCGCCCCTACCCCTTCATGGGTCAGGTGGACTGCTTTTCTGTCGTGTTCAACTTCGTAATATTCCGTAGCTCCCGTTAGCTTGGCTTGTGCAACCTCAAATTCTCTCTCGGTGCTCTCAATTGCCTTCTGGGCGGCTTCGATTCGTTTGTTGTCTTTGGCCTTCTTTGCTTCGGCCAGTTCGCCGGCGGCGCTGGCTTGCGTTCGCTCAGAAGAATCAATTTGTCTTTTGATGCGGTCGTAGTTACTTTGCAGAGAAATTAGTTTTCTTGCTACCTCGTCTGCTTTTTTGTATCTGGTGACATCATCAAAGGCCGGCCCGGATATAATAAGAGGAGTCCTGGCTTCATCGATTAGAATCGAATCAACCTCATCGATTATGGCATACTCCAATGGCCCCTGGACCATCTGCTCAAGTGACAGTTTCATATTATCTCGAAGATAATCGAATCCAAACTCGTTGTTTGTCCCATAGGTTATATCGCAACCATATTGACCTTTCCGTTCGTCACCAGCCGTATCCATATCCGCCTGAATCGCTCCAACGGTCAGTCCCAAAGCCTTATAAATCGGCCCCATCCATTCTGCGTCACGCTTGGCCAGGTAATCATTGACGGTAACTATATGAACTTTTCTTCCAGTTAGATGAACAAGGTATGCTGCCAGTGTTGCCACCAACGTTTTACCCTCTCCGGTCACCATCTCCGCAATCTTGCCCTCATAGAGGACATTGCCCCCGATAAGCTGCACGTCAAAATGCCGCATCCCGATATTTCGTCTTGCTGCCTCACGAACAACCGCGAAGACCTCAGGCAAAATATCCTCCGGTCGGGCGCCGGCTTTTAATTTAGCCTTGAACTCAACCGTTTTTGCTTTCAGGCCATCATCATCGAGCTTTTGTATTCGCTCTTCAAATTCACCTGTCTGCTCAGCGATTATAGAATATGCCTTTATTAACCGCTCGTTACGAGAACCGAAGACCTTCAGCAGGATTTTGTTTACTTTACCAACCATTAAAATTAAATATCAAAAATCAAGTATCAAAATTACAAATCAAGATTCAAAAATTGTAAAACATTTTACATTTTTATATGTCATTTTGATTTTTGCATTTTAATTTTTGATTTCTTCTTATTATCCTTTCACTCTTGTTACATACTCGCCGGTGCGAGTATCAACACGGATAATGTCGCCGACTTTGATAAAAGGTGGCACCTGAACGACAAAGCTGGTTTCGAGTGTTGCGGGCTTGTTTTGATTTGTCGCTGTGGCGCCTTTAATCTCCGGCGGCGTATCGGTAACCGCCAAATCCACCGTATTAGGTAACTCAACTACAATGGGCTTACCTTCATACATACTAACCTGCAATTGAGCATTCGGCTTAAGATATTTAGCCCCATCGCCGAACGCATCGTCATCGAGGGTGATTTGGTCATAGGTCGTAGTATCCATCAGGATATGTTCACTTCCGGCTGAATATAGGTATTCATATTTACGCTTATCCAGATACGCCTCCTCGATTGTTTCCTCTGAACGCAGGCGAACGTTTTGGATTGAACCGTCGGTCAAACTTTTTAGTTTTGTCTGATAAACCGCGCCGCCTTTGCCTAATTTGACGTGCTGATAATCAACAATCGCATACAGTTTGCCATCGATTTTAACGGTCTGACCTTTTTGCATCTGCGATGCCCTCATTTATCACTCCAAAAAACTAAATAGTAATTTTCTTGAGGCCAGTATTGCAAAATCGGAGTAAAATGTCAAGGAAACAAAACACCCGCCAAGATGGCTGCTTGAACTGCTATTACCTTTTACCCCTTGCTCTTTTACGTGTGCGGTCCTTCTTATACCTTCTGGTTGGCTTGGCTTTCTTTCGCTTGCTGCTGATGCTAACAAGTGGCTCAGCAGGAGTGACATTTAACTGACGAGCAGGGACATTAACAGAAACGATGCGCACTTTTATCGCCTGGCCCAAATGAAAGCTTGTGCCGGAATGCACTCCAGCAATACATTGGGCTTTTTGGTTGTACTTCCAAACATCGGCCCCCAAATCACCCATCCGGATAAGACCTTCAATGCCGAATTTCCGTGACTGCACAAATACACCAAAGCTCGTAAGGCCGGTGACGACACAGTCGAGTTCATCTCCGACTTTTTTGCTCAACATTTGCAATATCAAAACTGTTGTTAGCTCTCTTTCAGCATCCTCAGCTCGCTGTTCGGTAAAAGTGATGTGTTTGCCAATTTCATCCAAGTCAAGTCCGGCGGAAACTTGCTTTGCTGAATCCGGACGATTTTGCAGATAATATTCCAAAAGGCGATGAACAAGCAAATCTGCATATCGGCGTATCGGACTGGTAAAGTGACAATAATGAGTCGACGCCAGTGCGAAATGGCCGATATGCAGCGGCGCATACTGGGCCTTTTCGAAACTTCGCAGGACCGCTAAATTCACCGCCAAAGAGCAATCAGCACCTTTAACAGCAGCTAACAACTCCTGTATGGCGGCACGGTCCGGCGTCCGTGGCATACTAAATCCAAATGCTCTGACGAGCTTCGATAGATTTTGCATACTCAAATTATCCGGCTCCGGGTGAACCCGCCGCATAAAA
>CAZTWR010000270.1:0-2015 GCA_964618055.1 uncultured Pirellulales bacterium
ACTCATCGTTGCATCGTATATCTTCCTGATAATTTACACTCGCCACCCACAGCCGCAGAATATCCGAACCGTATTTTGCTACCTCCTCCTGGGCGTTAACGTAATTACCCAGCGACTTTGACTGCTTCATTCCCTTCTCATCAACGGTAAAACCATGCGTTAAAACGCTCTTGAACGGCTCTTTCCCGATTGCCCCAAGAGCTGGCAAAAGTGATAGTTGAAACCACCCGCGGTGCTGGTCCGAGCCTTCCAGATATAAATCTACCGGCACAGGCCAGCCTACTTTCAAAGCTGCGCTGTACCAGCTACAGCCTGATTCAAACCAAACATCAAAGATGTTTTCTTCCCTTTCCAAATCATCAAAATCAAACCCTTCCGGCAGTTCAAAATCCTCACCGAGAATCTGCCGAGGCGAATCGGTAAACCAGCTGTCCGACCCCTTCTCAGCAATATGTTTGGCCACAGCCAATACAGATTCTTTGGTCAGCAGGCTTTGTCCGCTGGCGTTGACAAACACCGGCAGAGGCAGCCCCCAGCTTCTTTGTCTGCTGATACACCAGTCAGGCCTCGATTCCAGCATTCCTTCAATGCGCTTTTGGCCCCATGCGGGTATCCATTTTACATTGCTAACACTTTCCAGTGCTAAATCTCGCAGACTCCTGCCGACACCGGGCAATTCCTTGTCGACGCTGATAAACCACTGCTCCGTTGCTCTGAATATGACTGGCCCTTTACTGCGCCAGCAATGCGGATAGCTGTGCGTAATTTCACCCTGAGCAAAGAGCAATCCCTTTTCCCGCAAATCATTATTTATGATGGTATCGACCTCTAAAACATTTCGTCCCCGCAGCCAATCCGGCACCGTATCGTCATAGCATCCGTTATCTAACACCGGCGAATAAATTGCTAAATCATATTTCTGCCCCGATACATAATCCTCGAGCCCGTGTCCCGGTGCAATATGAACAAGCCCTGTTCCATCTTCAGTCGTAACGTATTCAGCAAGGATGACCATAAAAGCGTTTTTGTCTGTTGGATTATTCTCCACAAACGGATGCGAATATCGCAGCCCTTCAAGCTCATTACCCTTGACTGTTTTTTTGCTGACGCTGTACTGTCCCTTTTTCAATTCGCCTGCTGTGACCACTGCCTCGATACGGTCCTTTGCCATTATCGATACAAATTTATCTCCGTTTTTCTTATAGCTTATAGCTCTGTATTCCAGATGAGGATGAACCGCTACCGCAAGATTAGCTGTAAGCGTCCAGGGCGTCGTCGTCCATATCATAAAGCTAACCTTAGCACTCTTAGCTTCACTTTCTTCAACTAAACCAAGCTCTACTAATTGCCCAATGCCTTCTTTCGCAACTGGGAAGTTCACAAAGATACTCGGCGATGAAATATCCTTATATTCCAGTTCAGCTTCTGCCAGAGCCGTCTCACAATCAATCGACCAATGAATGGGTTTTAACTGCTTATAGACCAAACCCTTATCAACTAATTCTGCAAATACTTCTAAAATCCCTGCTTCATACGCCGGCGTAAACGTAAGATAGGGATTTTCAAAATCACCGAACACCCCCAATTCCTGAAACTGCTTGCTTTGCACCTTGACATATTTGCTCGCATATTGTTTGCAGAGCTTGCGGACTTCGAGCTTGTCCATACTCTTGGCCTTTTCACCAAGCTCGGCAAAGACCTTTGCTTCAATCGGCAGACCGTGGCAATCCCAGCCCGGTATGTAAGGTGCGTCAAAGCTGGCCATTGTCTTATACTTAACGACAAGGTCCTTGAGGACCTTGTTTATAACGTGCCCCATATGAATATCACCGTTAGCGTAGGGCGGCCCATCATGCAGCGTGTACAAAGAAGCACCGCTCCGTGCCTCTCTTATCTTGGCGTAAATATTCATCTTCGCCCATTCTTTGCGCAATTGTGGCTCACGCTGAACCAAGTTCGCCTTCATAGAAAAGCTCGTCTTCGGCAGGCACAAAGTATCCCGATAACTCTTTTCC
>CAZTWR010000270.1:2025-2675 GCA_964618055.1 uncultured Pirellulales bacterium
CATTTAACAAATCCTCGAAAATCCTAACAACACTCGAATCATGTATGATAAATGCTTCTGTAACTACTGTCAACATTCGCGATTCGTCACTGTATCGCCAGCAAAAAAAAACCTTCCAGACTTGGCTGCTCTGGAAGGCTTTTAATACACGAAACATACCTTTCTCAGGGCAGCTTCATCTTCTCCTCAATAATTATGATAATCGAAATGTTCATAATACTATTCATAATACACCCGGCCTTAATAATTACCAATTATAAATCTACCATAATACTCGGCCAATGTCAAGCTTAGGTTTAAAAAATCCATGTGTAAGTAAAATCTATGGCCAATCATCCATCGTCATATTATACTATTTCTGATGTCGAAGAAACTTTACATAATCGACGGCCATGCGCACATTTACGCCGCCCACTACGCCCCGATGCGTCCACTGACCAGCCCATCCGGCGAGCCGACCAAGGCCACCTACATCTTTGCAACAGCTCTGTTCGGCCTCATCCAGCGTCAAAAACCGGATATGCTTGCTGTGGCAATGGACAGCAAAACACCAACTTTCAGGACCAAAATCTACTCCGAGTATAAGGCCCATCGCCCGCCTATGCCTCCGGAATTGCCTACACAAATAGACCGAATTGAGCAGATTCTTG
>CAZTWR010000271.1:0-2668 GCA_964618055.1 uncultured Pirellulales bacterium
AAGACGCGGTATCTGTTAGCAATCCTGAGGATGGTTCCATCCCGGAGGAAGTTGATGTCAATTATTTTTCTGATATTGAGATATACCTGACATTAATGCGTCAGTCGAATCTGGTGATTCTTGGCCAGACTGTTATGGATTGGCCGGACGACTATAATGCCTTATCACAATTACTCGTTTTGGCCGCTGAAGAATTTGAACAGACAACGGGTAAAACTGCGTATATTCTCGACTTTGAATACAAGAAACTTGCTCCTGGCGGTGCTGCCCTACCGGCAGGTGGACTTGTCGTCAAGCAAATTCGTCAGATACCAGGGCCTAATAATATCCCTGGGGCCACCACACCTTTTTTAATTAACGAGCCAGTTGAATACTGTATAGAACAACCCGGAGTTGATATTTTTTCTAATCATCGTCTGAAATCTAAATGGAAAATTGAAGCTAAGAACATATGGCTTACTGAAGAAAATCTTAATCATAGTTTCTATACTCGGGCAGAGATTGAATATGCAGTGGAAGGGCAGATTCGAACATTAAGAGGGGAAATCCCCCTGCTGCCTTATGCTTGGCACAGTTTTGATGGAACAGACGCCTCTGATGGCTGGTTAATGCATCACTTACAAAATGAGCGAGACTACGAACTGCTAATAAAAGATGTAATTACTGAAATTGGCTCCTCAGAAAGCCCTATTGTTTTTTTGTCCGACTTATTTGGAGGAATTGATGGACCTGAAGTCCATGTAGAATATTCAGAACCTGTTGTAGCATATGACGGCGGGTATACTACCAGCGACCAGGTCAGACTTATACCTTGTTCGGAATCATGCTCGGGCGGGACTTACAACGAAACAGTGGTCAACGGCCCAAATGGTATCTCGATTACGACTCGCTACTACTTATGTTGTCCGGGGGGGTTTTGCAAGATTAGCCGGTTCGAACAGTGGGTTGAAACGGTCATTACAGGTTACACGAGTGTACCTATCGTTCTTCACGGGTATTACTCACAAAGCTATCAGGCAGGACATCACGATTGGTGTAAGAATTTTCTTTTTGAACCACAACTTGAGCCCGGCATTCCACAGACAATTTTGGATGAGCTACAAGCTCAAGATATTCGGCTGATTCTCGTCACTAACGTGGACTACTGTGGAGAACCACAAATCATAACTTATGGCTTTGACACTGACCCATACTGTGTGGCCGATATCGATGGTGATGGTGATGTGGATATGGCTGATTTCGCTATTTTAGCCCAGCGATGGCTTGATTCCATCTGCGATTCTTGTGACGGCGCTGACCTTACCGGAGAAGGTGAAGTTAATATGCACGATTTACACCAGTTTGTTGAGTATTGGCTGCAAGATATTTAACCACTGGCCCATTTCTAAGCCGGTCAATTAAAAACAAACCTGCTAAGCTGCTATCAAACTACCAATTTGATAAACGATAAACGTTATCAAATAAGCCAGTGCGGTTAGGCCGAAAAATTGAAACAGTGCCCAGCCCCAGGAATTTGTTTCCCGCCTACAAATAGCCAATGTTGCAATACACGGCGCACTAATCAGACTGAAAAGCATAATGCAAAAGCCAACCAGAGGTGAATACCTCGCCTGTAATTCGGCTCTTAACGCCTTAGATTCTTCATCAACCTCTCCTAAAGAATACATAATTCCCATTTGTGCCACAAAGACCTCCTTAGCTCCCAGAGAGCCGATAAGAGCTGTGCCGATTCTCCAATCAAAGCCCAAAGGCCGGATAACAGGCTCCAGTGCTTTGCCTACACGCCCGGCAACAGAATGCGTAAGCTCAGCTTCTTGGACTTGCTCTTGTCCTAAACCAGCCAGAGATTCTTCATTCGGCTTTGGATAACTGGTTGCCGCCCAGAGTATAATCGATATGACAAGGATTATCGTGCCGGCCTTTTTTATGTATAGCCATGCGCGTTCCCACATATGGATAAAAGTGCCTTTGATAGTTGGAATTCGATAAGGGGGCAGTTCCATAACGAACGGCGTGGTTTCTCCTCTAAATAGCGTTAAGCGCAGTAGCTTGGCGCAAATAATAGCCAAAACAATTCCTATCATATAAATCAGCCACAACATAAGCCCGTGCCACTTCGGTGCGAAGAACGCCGGTATAATCAAAGCGTATATCGGAAGTCGAGCACCGCAACTCATAAGCGGCACCACCATAATAGTGGTTAGACGGTTACGCCGATTTTCTAACACACGAGTAGCCATGATAGCCGGGATCGAACATCCAAAACCAATCAACATCGGTATGAAGCTCTTACCGTGCAGACCAATCTTGTGCATTATGCGGTCCATAATAAACGCTGCTCGGGCCATATAGCCTGAATCCTCAAGAACTGCAATGGCCAAAAATAGCAGTAGGATATTCGGCAGGAACACAAGCACCCCCCCGACACCACCTATAACACCGTCAACCAAAAGTGATTTGAGCGGACTTTCAACTCCTGTCGGCCAAAAACCTGCTACTATATCCGCCAGCCAACTGAAGAAGCCCTCAGTCCAGCCCATAAACGGGCCACCAACCCAGAAGGTAAGTTTGAACACCAAATACATTAACAAAAGAAAAATAGGCAGGCCCAAAACACGATTAAGAATCACCCTGTCTACTATATCACTGCTCGTATGTCGCAACTCTA
>CAZTWR010000272.1:0-2642 GCA_964618055.1 uncultured Pirellulales bacterium
CACCTTGCTGACGTTTGGCGAGTTTCAATGCATTCAATCGTCCGAACAGATAAGGCGGCAAACGCTTTATTCTTTGTGCTGGCTCAATCTTAAACTCTGCCATAATCTTTCCTATAAATCAGAAAAACGCATTTTAACACAATCGGATAGTCTACACCTATAGAATAAATTTTCAAATCATTTTATCACCCGTTTGTCATTCCCGTGAAAGCGGGAATCCAGCCCGAGCTTTCTTACGGCTTAAAGTACCAGCGTGGAAATAACATTCGACGGCATGAATCAATGTCAAGTCAAAGAAGAAATCAATTTGACATTCGAAATAAATATGAGTGTTAAGCCGTTTCTCGTGGCGAGTTCAATACAAGCCATTATGACACAGAGGCCTGTTAAGAGCTATTTGCGACGAGTGAAAGATAGTTGATGGTGGTTTTCTGGTAATTTCTTTAACTGGAAAATGAAAAAAGGTCGGCAAAATTTACCATCAGTAAGGTCCCTATCTATAATAATGAAGAATAAAGGAAAATTCTTGGGCGAAGGGGGATGAAGAATAGCTCGATATGGGATAATAATATGGCGAAGAAAATAAAAGGGCAGACCATAGCAAAACGCAGGGAACGTGCAGCTTTCTGGAAGGTAATGAAGTGGGCTATACCCATATTTGTTTCGGTTTTTCTGACGTTAGCTGTTATCTTTCTGACACTATATCTCTATAACCTGACAAATTTCACAAAACCACTAGAAGAAATAAAGATGGAGATTAAGCATCTGCTTAAAGAGAATACAGAGTTAAAGATGAAAATTGAAAAGCAACAGCAGAAGCTAAGCGAGGCTAAAGATCGCATAACAAAAGCGGAGATAGAAATTGAGCATTTGCGAGGAAGAAATACACGGCTTGGAAATCTGGCGGAGAAACAAACAGATAGAAGAAGTCATAAGAATAACATAGTGGAAACTAAAATCGCTTTACCAAATTAACGCCGACTACTGTACCGTTATTACCCGGGGCGTAAGCGGTGTAGGGCAGCACTTTGAAGCCGGCAACCTCAAGCTCCTTGTGCTTTGCCCCAAAGGTATGTCCGACGACCCAGCCGAGAGCTGCACCAAAGATGACGTCGCTGGTCCAGTGGTCGCCGGAGTCCAACATCCTATATGCTATAACCGATGCAAATGCGTATGCAGGGACACCGACCTCCGGGCCGTAAAATTCATCCAGCATCGAAGCAACCGTAAAAGAACTTGCGACATGGCCGCTCGGCCAGGCCCAGTCCTTGCCGTTCGGAGCTTCGTTGTCCCTGATAGCTTTCAAACTCATCGTCGCCACGCCTGTTACCGACAACGCTGCTACCATCGCCTTTGCGCGCTCCGCGCTAAAGTCATCCTGGTTCTTTCTGCTAATCGCATACCAAAGAGCTGAAGCCCCAAACTGTGTCCACGGATGGCCGATTATGTTAAGACTCTCATCTGTAAAATCCTGGAAGACGTGGTGGTCATCGAAATTCTCATCCAGTTTTCTATCGGCACCAGTGTTGTGCATCGCCACGCTTGCACCGCCGGCCAATAACAAAATGGAAAGGTTATCCGGTCTCAGAAAGCTTTCTTTTGAATCTTCGATAATTCTCTTCGGCCAATCGGAAGTATTGGCCTTCGCGAGTTCGAGCAGATACCCGGAAGTTTCAGACAGGCCCTCTAAGCCATTTTTTGAATCTTCGATAATCTTGTTCGGAAGATTAGCAATATCGACCCCGGCGGATTTAGGGAAGTTGCCTGTCTCGTAGTTTTCCTGACTTGCACAACCGGCAGCTAAGAACAGAGCTGCACAGACGGACGCCAGCCAGCATTTATTTCGGCAATATGCTCTCATTTGAAAAAAAACACAATCGTCATTAAGTTCACACCCCAAAACGAAAAACTCACAAATGACACCCACACAAGTAATTCGCGTTATAGTATATTACGGCTATTTTCGGGGGAAAACTACAGTGAATTTCCAAAAAAGTGCTTTTAAAGTGAGCAGATGTCACGCTTGAGACTCAGGTTTTGTTATTCCCATTCAATCGTTGCCGGCGGCTTACTCGATATATCATACACGACGCGGTTAACCCCCCGGACCTCATTAATAATTCTGCTGGATGTTGTGCCGAGGACGTCATAAGGAATGTGGGAAAAATCAGCAGTCATAAAGTCGGGAGTCTCGACCGCCCGAATAGCAACGACGTTCTCGTAGCTTCGTTCATCGCCCATCACGCCGACGGTTGAAACAGGCAAAAGAACTGCTAATGCCTGTGATATTTTTCTATACAGTCCTGCTGATTTTATTTCATCTATTAAGATTTCATCGGCGGCCCGCAGAATTCGCAGCCTTTGCTGTGTAACTTCACCAATTATTCTCACTGCAAGGCCGGGACCCGGGAAAGGATGTCGCCAGACGATATCCTCGGGCAGTCCGAGATATTCGCCGACGGTGCGAACCTCGTCCTTAAACAAATCCCGCAATGGCTCAATCAACTCAAAACCGAGTTGCGCCGGCAAAGCACCTACATTGTGATGGAGCTTTATGTTCGCTGCCGGGTTGCCGTCCTTCGAACCGGATTCGATAACGTCTGGGTAAAGCGTCCCCTGAGCAAGGAACCTGGCTTTGGGAA
>CAZTWR010000273.1:0-2610 GCA_964618055.1 uncultured Pirellulales bacterium
ATACTTATGGACTGCTTTAATGCTTGCGGTTTTGGGTGGTTTGTGGCGTGAAAGAGGAAAGCAAAAATGGCGGAATTTCCGGCTTGTGCTTGGTGAGAATTGGGGGGATAGTAAACGTGGCTCGTCGCTTGTGCCATGTGACTCGAAAAGACTAGACTTAGAAACCTTGCTGGTGCCCGCGGGGCAAGCTGCTGGAGGCCAGCATGAGGAACATCAAGTATTACGCAGGAGTGAAACTCCGCAGTAAGTAGAAATGGTACTGAACCGCAGGCAGCACATCGCAGATTTTGAAGTTTGCGGGTTTTTGATTTTGGGGGTAGAATGTAAAAACAAGAAAAAGCGGGAGTTCCGTTCTCCGCAGGACTAAGAAGGATAAAATGGAAGGTTGAAAAAATAAGCGACCATCCCGAATATATATCAAAATAGAAGGAGTACAAATGCGACTGGTGACACCCGAAATAGAGATAGACGAGAGCGTCCCTTTCAAAAATGACAAATTAAACCGTAAGCCCTTTGCTGAGTCGTTACTCAACTTAATAACCAACGTAGAAGATAACCTTGTGATTTCATTAGATGCCCCTTGGGGGGATGGTAAGACTACGTTTGTTAGAATGTGGCAGGGGTTTATTAAAAGCAACGGAGTAAAAAGTTTGTATTTTGACGCTTTCGCCAATGATTCTTTTGAAGACCCTTTTACGGCATTGGTCGGAAGCGTTGAGTTATTGATAGAAAGGGAATTTTCAGATAAGCCTAACGCGATGAAAAAACTGAAGGAGTTTAAGGGCAGGGCCATAAAGGTGGGTACAAGACTTTTATCTTGGGGGGCGAAAGTTGGCATCAAAACTGTTACGTTAAATGTCATAAAAGATAGCGACATTGAGCAACTAAAAGGTGTAGCGGAGGATATTGCGTCAGGCGCAGGAGAATCCGCATCCAAGTATGTTGAGGATAAGTTGAACAGCTACAAAGAAGTCCTCAACGCTACAGATGCATTCAGAAAGAAACTCAGTGAGTTGGCAGAGGCAGTGTACAGAGAAAACCAAAAGCCACTCGTTTTAATTATAGATGAACTTGATAGGTGCAAGCCCACTTACGCATTGGAATTAATTGAAAAGGTCAAGCATTTGTTTTCGGTCAAACACATTGTTTATGTACTGGTTATGCATACCACTCAATTAGAAGAGTCCGTGAAATGTGTATATGGCCAGAGCATCGATGCAAGAACATATCTGCAGAAGTTTATAAATATCGAATGCAAATTGCCTAAAAATACCATAAGCGTACATGAGAATGACTATATTAAATATTGCGCTGCTTTATGTGACCTGCATGGTTTAGACAAAAGGGATCGTTTGATCAAAATGATGGAATTACTAGGCAAAGTCTTTAAGTTGTCCATGCGAGATTTGCAACGTTGCTTTACGAATATAGTGTTAGCCAAGGCAGCTGGTCAGGGTAGGTTCTTTGAACCTGATTTAGTTTCTTTGGTAATCGTGCTGAAAGTCAATAAGCCAGATATTTACGAGATGCTCAAGACGAACCGAATTGCTTTCGAGAAATTGTGGAGCGAACTTGGACTTGATGGACTGGTACTAGCACTAGGGGATCTTAAACGAAAAAACCGTCTTTCTATGTTATTGAGGACGTACCTATTACCCGATGTGGAATTCTCTGAACTCGACGATAAGTCGGATGAAAAAGAATGCTGGAGAAATAGAAGCTTTGACTTTGATCTAGAGGATAGGGCACAAATATTGCCTTATTTTTGCGGACTGATTGAATCCTTTAAGTTTTTGCAAGAGGAAATCTAGTCACAAAAATATTCTGGTAATGGTAGAATTAAGTAATGCCCGATAGAGACGTCGAAACAATTCGTGATTTGATTTATTATCCAGTGTGCGATGCGCTTCGCGAGGGAGTAGAGCAGGAGAACAGTTGAGAAGATAATCTGGATTCCTGCTTTCGCAGGAATGACAGTTTTTAATAGATTCCTCGACTACGCTCGGAATGACCCTGATGAGATGCCCCGGTGAAGTAGCCCTGATGAGATAGCCGACGAAACGGAGGGCAGGCGAGCAGGCGATAGGTGAAAAACCCTAGGAGATACCCTGAAAGGTCCTGATAGGATAGCTGCGGCATCTCACAGGGTAAACTATCGCATTTCATCGCAGTAAGAAAGCATACGATGTGTCTCATCCCAGTGAGATAGCATACGGCGCATCTCACGGGACAAGCAGGGTAAGCTGTTGCATTTCATCCCCGATGGGATAGCAAACGGCGCATCCCACGGGGCAAGCTGGGGGCAAAATGGAGTGGCGTGGTAAATGGAGTGAATGGTATAATTTAAGTTTATGAATAAATTTTATTATGTGTATGTTCTGCAATCGGAGAAAGACCGTAAATTTTATATTGGTTGCGCGAGCAATATCGAAAAAAGAATAGAGTGGCATAACAGCGGTAAAGTTTCGACAACAAGGAACAGACGGCCGTTAAAGCTAATTTACTGGGAAGGATGTCTAAATCAAAAAGATGCAGCCAGTCGAGAAAGGTATTTGAAGACAACGTGGGGTAAGAGATATATAAAAAGCAGATTAAAAGAATACATCACGA
>CAZTWR010000274.1:0-2582 GCA_964618055.1 uncultured Pirellulales bacterium
TGGCTTTTGACCAAAAAGATGTTCTATAGTTTCGCAGTGCTTGTTAACCTGCTCAACAAATTCGCCTCGTGAATACAGAAAGCTTAAACTGTGATAATATGTCTCGGCTAAGAACTCTACGCAGCCGGTTTCGGCCAGAGCGTCAAAAGTGCTTATAACTTCCGGTGAAAACTTAAACAACTGTTCCAACAGTACTCCGGTTATACTGTATGCTATCCGGAATCTGCCCTCATATCTCCTTATTGTATCGAGAAGTAACCGATTGGCAGGTAGATAACATTTATTTGCTACTTTTCTGCATATAAAAGCATTCTTGGAATCGTCGAAGTATTTATCGTCATTGTCAAATACGGTATAATGTCTCAATCGTAAAGGTTGATGAAGCTGAAAATAGAAACATATCGAAGCCATATCTCGTATCTCGTATTGTGTATCTCGTATTGCGTGTTACGCACGACGACTAAACCGCAACGAGCACTTCCTCATAAATTTTCACACACTTCTGAGCACTGTCCTTCCATCGCAGTTTTCTTACCTCAAAATTGCCATAATTTCGCAGTGTTATCCCTAAAGGTGGATATTTCAGCACGGCTATAATTTTGTTGGCAATCTCGTTGATATCCCAGAAGTCAACTTTCAAAGCATGCATCAAAACTTCTGACACGCCGCTCTGCTTGCTTATTATGACAGGGACATCGTTGTTCAACGCCTCCAGAGGCGCAATCCCAAATGGTTCTGATACCGAAGGCATAACATATAAATCGGCCATTTCATAAATCTTCTGGACTTCTTTACCCTGCAAGAAGCCTGTGAAGAGTACCTTCTGGCCAATGCCGAGTTCCGCTGCCATTTCAACTGCCCGATACATTAAATCGCCGGAGCCAGCCATAACGAACTTAACGTTATCCATCACTTCAAGAACCTTTTTGGCGGCCCGCAGGAAATACTCTGGGCCTTTTTGCATTGTAATTCGGCCTAAAAACAATACAATTTTCTCGTTTTTGTCGATGCCTGTTTCGGCCAAAGACCAATTACCATTGCGCTCGACGCCGTTATGCACCACTTCCACTTTTTCGCCGCTAATCCCGTACCGACTGATTATAATGCTACGTGTAAAATAGCTAACAGTGATTATTCTATCTGCCCGCTCCATACCTTCTCGCTCAATGTCGTAAACCATCTGATTGACGTTCTCTCCGCTGCGGTCAAATTCCGTCGAATGGATGTGCACAATCAGTGGTTTTCCGCTGGTTGCTGCCACCACGATTCCCGCAGGATAGGTCATCCAATCGTGGGCGTGAACAATGTCAAACTGCTCATCTGCAGCTAATTCAGCGGCAACTGCGGCATAACGATGAACCTCATTGTACATATCGCCGCTGTAGTGCATTCCACCGATGAAAGCTGAACCGACGTTACCACCGTGCATTCCTCGTCTTTGTCTCGCAGTTTCCTCGATTCGCCGCTGGTAAATATTGGGGGTTGAATACGGCTGTAGCGGTGATTTGATTGTGCGAAATGTTACGTTTTTTAAGTCATTGAATTTTAGCGATGTCTGCCGGTCAGGGGTTAACACCCTCACGTGAGTAGTATATCTGTTATCGACCATTCTTGGTAAACAAAAGATTATTTCTATGCCAAGCTGACCCATCGCTCTGGTAAGTCCGTAGCAAGCTGTACCAAGCCCGCCGCTGATAAACGGCGGAAACTCCCAACCTAACATAAAGACCCTCATATTGCCTCTACCAAGATAATCTATGTAAGAGTTTATAAAACAAGAACTTACAACCAATTTTTCCTAAAATCCAACATCATAGGCGATTTGTTCCGAAGCTGGACGTCGCTAACAAGCATCCTATCGGCAAGAAATTACGCACTCTTAATTTCAAGGTGCTAAAAATACTGCGTTTACGATAATCCCTAATTATATAAATCGGGGTTTTCGCTGGGGTAAGTTCAACAAATTTCCCAAGAAATGTGAACTTTGATACTAATAAGGGAGATTTTACCGGCCGAAAGCCAATATTAGAAATACCATAAATCAAAACACAGCCGTTTGTTATTAGGCGGTGTTTATGACCGCTTGTTCTTCGCAAAGACATCCAAGGACTGATAACTTAACAAGTAATAATTGAGAAGAATGCGATGATTAGCAAAAGCGCAAATATCCAACTATAGAAAAGCCGTCCCGTGGGAAAAATATGGAACGGCCTCTTTTAAAAACCAGTCCTGGGTTCCCGCCCGTCTTGGCTCGGCCAAGCCGAGACAGGCAAGGCGGGGGTCCCTCAAACATAAGATGCGTCAGCAAAAGATGTTATCGAACAGTTTGCCGGGTTCCCGTTTCGCGATCTTTTTGCAAAAAAAAACGGGGTGCGGCTCCTATAGGTCCTGTGGCTTGACAGTGCTGCGACGGTTGGCCTTAGTTCGAGCAACGGCGGCATCAAGGATGCAATAGACAGCATCACTGAGCGATGTGAGCGCATCGGACGAGGTCATCATCTTTTTGCTCTTGACGTAGGCCTTAACTTTGCTGGCTACAATTAAAGACTCTTTTTTCTTTGCCATTGGTACAAATCCTCCAT
>CAZTWR010000275.1:0-2569 GCA_964618055.1 uncultured Pirellulales bacterium
ACAGCTGTAGTATAAAAAGGGACAAGCCACAAGAACTTGCCTCTTTTATTAGCTTCTGAAAAGTCATTGGCTAACAGCTGAAAGCCAATCAGTGTTTGCGTCTGCGCAGCAGTGCCAAGCCGCCAAGGCCCAGCAGAACAATGGTTGCCGGTTCGGGAACCTGGTGAATAAGAATGGTATCCTGCGGTCCATAGGGCGAAGCATCATCCCACAGGGTGATAGTCACATCCACAGCTTCACAGCAGTGGAACAGAAACTCGAACTCCTTGCCACCAAGATTATCAAGACTTACAGTATCTGCAGTTTGGAACTCGTAGCCGAACTCATAGATGCCTGTTTCTTCGTACCTACCTACGTAAGCTATGTTGCCTGCCTCTGGGTAAATTATAGGATAGCCCGGGCTCTCGTAGTAATATCCACTGCCCATCGGCATATACGGCGGGCCAAGGTCATCGCCCCACTCACCGCCTGCACCGGGGAATGCTCCTTCGATAACGATGAAACCGATATATGCGTCCCCAGCAGAACCATGGACACCAATTACAACCTCTTGGCACACAACCATCTCAATCTCAGTCACATTATATGGGCCATCGGTTAGGCCGTTAAATGACAACTCAAGAGCTGCGTTAGCCCACGAGGCCATACCAAGAACCAGCATTAAAATTATTAACTTTTTCATCGTACTCTCTCTCCTTAATCTCAGCGCCTATTGTGTGCTTTTTTCAGAGGATAAAGTTGAAACACGGGAGGAAACTATCCTCACCTACTCCTCACTAAAGACACAATATATATCATTATTAATCTTACCAAGGTCCTCAACTTGAAGTCAAGAAAATTATCGCACAATGTATATTTTTGTAGGTTGGTGAAGCGCAGATTCGGTAAGCTCCTTTATATCAAGCAGATGTGCTCGTGGGGGCAGCAGTTTTTTTTCTATTTTTTGTAGGTTTTTTTGGGGTCGTAGACTTTTTCTGCGATAAATTCGAGCTCTTTGCTGGTCCCCTTCTTCAACGCCCGGTAGAAACAGGATTGGTATCCTACGTGACATTGGCCGGCATCAACGGTTACCTTGAGGAGCAGGCAGTTCTGGTCGCAATCGACAAGTATTTGCTCTACTTTTTGGAAATGTCCACTTTCTTCGCCTTTTTTCCATAATTTTTGTCGTGATGTGCTAAAGTATGTGGCGAAGCCTGTCTGAATTGTTAAATCAAGTGCCTGTCGATTCATAAAAGCAGCTATCAGAACCTGGCCGGTCTTTGCATCCTGGGCGATTGTCATAATTAAGCCGTTGCTGTCAAATTCTGGAGTAAAGTCAGTGCCTTCTTCGATATTGTGCTTTGTGGTCATCTGTCAGGTCCTCAAATAGTTAGTTTTCAATTGTCAATTGTCAATTTACCCGTTACTATTTGCGAAAACAAGTTTTTTATAAGGGTGAACAGTTTTAATGGGTGAAGCCAAAACCAGTAAAAGTAAATACATATTTCTGTTCGGCCGCATCGCAGTAGTTGTAGGTGGAATCATTTGGGCAATATTATGGCTTTCAAAAGGTCAAAGATGGGATAATTTAACAAAAGTCTTCCTTAGAATAAACATATGGGTTTTCGCACTTGCGCTGAGCATTTTCGTTGTAAGCCAGATAATTGTAGCGTTCCGTTGGTGGCTGCTGCTGAGAACCCAATCCGTTTTCATAGCGTTTTGGTCAGCCATAAGACTGCATTTTTTGGGGCTTTTTTACAATAATTTTATGCCGAGCTCCGTGGGAGGTGATTTGCTTCGGGCCTGGTACGTTACAAAGCACACAGAAAAAAGATTCAAAGCGGCTTTGAGTGTATTTGTCGATAGAATAATTGGGTTGTTAAGTACCCTGATAATCGCTGCTTTTTTCTATTTACTTTTCCTGCGAGGTCGGGCTAATCTGACAAGTTTTAGCAGCGGCCCTGGTTTTCTCAAGTTTATCGCTGAGCACAAATGGATTTTCTTTTGGGTGCTTTTGGCCGTCGCAGCAGTTTTTTGCGTTCTCTTGCTGTACAGTCCAAGCCGAGCAATGTTGAAAAAGGCCTGGTCTTATATTCGAGAACAAACTCTCAGGATAGGGGTGAAGTTCAGGGATGCATTCATTATTTACTGCAGAAACCCCATAATAATCCTTACGGTATTTGGGCTAACAGTTTTTTTGCAACTCTTGGCAATAACCGGTTTCTGGTTTCTTGGCGTAAATATGGGGATTACCGCCAGCATCAAGTACTACTATGTCTGCTTCACACTGGCGTGGGTTTGGGGGGCGTTGCCCATAAGTATTGGCGGTGCTGTGGTGGTCGAAGGCATACTTGTTTTTCTGCTTTCTCAGTTTGCCGGTGTTGAGCAGGAGGCCGCCTTAGCACTGGCGCTGTGTCAGCGGGCCGTATGGATGCTCGCCTCTTTGCCGGGGGCTGTTATACATTTGATTGGTGCGCATTTGCCAAAAGACTTTTTTGTTGACTATAGTAAGTCCGTAAATTAAGCTATGGTATCTCGGGCAGGATGCGGTTTTTATGTCCGGCCCCGGTGTGCCGGGATTAACCCAAGA
>CAZTWR010000276.1:0-2565 GCA_964618055.1 uncultured Pirellulales bacterium
TGACTTGGTTGAGCTGTTTAGTAACTCTTTCATTTAGCTTTTTTGCCATATCTAAAGTCTCTTTTTTTGTTACCGCTGTTATTTCCTCAGGTTTATTTGGATGTCCTGCCGGTGTCATCCAAAAATATCTCGGCGCTGTCATTGCACCTGAGGCCTTTTTTGCCGTCCCGCTTACGCGAATTTTTCGTGTTAATTCCCGTTTCGATCTGCCGGAAAATTCCAGGGGCCCTGCCATCGGCCGTCTCTTGGCTTTATAGCGCGAATATTTGGGAGTTCTACCCATATATTTATATTTACGCTCAGCTTCTTTTTTAAAGTGTCCGGGCAATGTTTCTCTATGCCAATTCCGTATCAACCAAAACAGACCTGCCTTGACCAGCTGGCGAAATTCCTTAACCATCCCCTTCGGGCTTCCCTCAATTACAACAACGCCTCGTATCATTTATCACTCCAGACTTAGCCAATACAAATCTGCGCACGTTGGATAATAGTTATTTAATAGTCCCGCTCGCCACGCCTTAAAATTTACCCATCGTCTATGGTTGCAGCTTCTGTGTTTTTTTTTTGGGCTTCCATTTCCTTGGCTACTTTTATCAGAGTTGGTATATCTATAATTACCTCCAGAACCTCATGAAGATTTTGCGTAGTAATAAGCTTCAGTAAATTGACCTCTTCAGTCCCAATATGGTAATTCCAGGCAAGGGCCTCGCTCGCAAAGGTCATTCGCTCGGGGATGGTCAATTTGACCTCTTTCTTTTTTTCGCTATTTTCATTTAAAAAATCTTCCCAGAGCTTCTCCGCCTTTGCGCTGAATTGTGCATATTGTGGTAACGCTTCAGTCCGCACCTCATTGTTTTTGCCGAGTATAAGTGATTGCGGCAGGGCCGAGCCGCCGGTAATAATTCTTGCTACCGGTATCAGCCATTTTGAGCCGTTGCCCAGCTCGATTTCATGACCGGCCAATTGCTTTTCCCGTCTCAGAATTTCCTCTGAGGGTTTATCCTTTTCATAGAATCCTGCCCAGTATTTTTCGTTCAAGCTTTGCTGCCAGGATTGTTCTTCCGGCTTGAAATAAAGCCGCTTCGCATCATCACCGATACAGATGAGTGTGCAATCCCCTCCGCCCGGTCCCTGGGCGGTTTGTCTTTGCGAGTAATTAACACCCTCGAAAATATTCGCCAGACCGACCTCTTCGAGTTTCTTGGCCGTTACCATCCCGGCATTCGATATTGCATAGATAAAGCCGCTCATTTATTTATTTCCCTCGCTTTAATGCATCCACAGTTTTTTTGGCTTCTCTTTTGGCCGTAAGTGCCTCACGGCAGGCCTGGCTATGCTTTTGTTTCTGGCCTTCCGTCAGTTTCGCCGTATCCTGCCGAACCAGCCGTTCGTAAGTCTCCTGTGCCTTCTTTAGTTCTTCTCTTGCCGTTTCGAGCTTAGTTTTATCTGCCTTTGCCATAACTTTGCCCCTTTCTGCTGCCTGTATGCCCCGTTGGCACGTTTTATTTACCAAATAGACCTGTTACACCCACATAGGCCTTTTTGCCCCCTGGTTTAGCTTATCCCGCTGACCGCAATAATATCCGCCACACCGTCCGAGGTTGGCGTAATCCGTACGGAGCCGCCTACCCGCTGACCGTGCCTGCCGGTTATATCTTCGAAGTGTGCCATACCGGCATCGATGGTAAAGATGATAGGTGAGCTGCCCCGGGCGCCGCCTTCGGCTTGGTCCAGCAGTTGAATCGTCGAATCGCTTTCACCTTGGGCCACACCGTCAATGTCCCAGCTCTCGAATGTATCGACATCGAATGTGCGGGCCGTAAAGAACGGTGCCCTGCTCATAATCCCTGTAAAGGTCGGATAGATATGGCCATTGGCAGTGACAATCTCTAAAGTAATGCCAAAATCTAATGTCCAGCTCTCAACTCCATCCAGGGCTACACCGTTTATTTCGACAGGGCCTAAAACATAAACCTCGCTGACCTGGTCCTGATTGGCTTCCAGGGATTGGTCCGCCAAAATTGCCAGAGGTGAAGCATCGCCGTCGGCGCTTATCGGTACCGTTCGATAGCTGATAGTGGCCTCTCCGGGCAGTACGGGTGCATCGATGCGGGTCGGTATGATAATACCCGATGTTGCCGTAACCTTGGTATGCGATAATGCCCCTGCACGTTTACCCCCGGCAACCATTTGCTGAAAGAAAAAGATTAAATTAGTCAGGGAAATGCCGTCGATACCTCCCAAATTTGCAAGGGCGGTTTTGACTGCGGTTGCATCAAATGTTATCTCCGGCTGGCTCCGGCCGACACTGACAAACGCCGGGTCCACGGCGCCGCTGCCGGACGATAGAATCTGCTGCAGGCCGGTAGTTAAGCCGAGGTTCTGCACGCCTTTGATAAGTGTAGTATCGTGTTTGACTGCTGAAATTGTGTAATGGTCCATCTGTTTGCTCCTTCATTCTCCGGGCAACAAAAAAGCGACTATGTGGGCTCCCACACAGCCGCTTCTCTTGCCGACATTAAATTGATTTTTTATTTTTTTCTTATGAAGTAAGTCCCCAATTAA
>CAZTWR010000277.1:0-2562 GCA_964618055.1 uncultured Pirellulales bacterium
ATAAACCATCCGGCAAAATGCATTTTCTAATAACAGCAGGCGGAACTCGCGAATATATTGACCCCATTCGCTTTATTTCCAATGCAAGCAGTGGCAGAATGGGCTATGCCCTCACGTTGGCGGCAATCAAAGCCGGCCATAAAGTTACACTTATCAGTGCCTCGGATTTGCAGCCACCGGTTGGAGTGGATTTTGTCGGCGTTGATAGTGCCGCTGAAATGTTTGAAGCCGTAAAAAAGTTCTTTGCAAAATGTGATTGTCTGATAATGGCAGCCGCGGTTTCGGACTACACACCCATTAAAAAATCAAAAATAAAAATTAAAAAATCAAAAAGGGATTTAGCAATAAGATTAAAACCAACAGTTGATATTCTTAACTGGGCTGGCAAACATAAACACGAGCGACGAGCCACGAGCGACGGGCCACGATTTGTCGTTGGTTTTGCTTTGGAGGACAAAAACCTTCGGCGAAATGCTGAAAAGAAGTTAAAAGAAAAGAATCTTGATATGATAATCGCCAATACGCCTGCTGAAATTGGTACTGATAGAGCTTCCGTCCAGATAAAGACACCCGACCACAAATGGCTAAAACTCCCCCACGCAACCAAAACTACAATTGCCAAAAAAATTGTTGATTTGCTAACTTGCTAATCTTTTATGCCGAGGTCGTTTTTTGTTAGCATGCTTTCAAATTTGTAGCCAGCCTGTGTAATATTCTCTTCAGCTCCCTGCTTGCGGTCGATTACGCAGACGATTTTTTTGACCGTTGCACCGGCTTCGGTAATAACCTTGGCCGCTTCAAGGACCTGCCCGCCTGTAGTGGCAACATCCTCAACTAATAGAACCACGTCGCTTTTGCTTAAGACACCTTCAACCATTTTGTCTGTGCCGTAACCCTTTTTCCTGTTGCGAATAATCACCCAGTTTTTGCCGGTCTCCATAGCGGTAGTAGCTGCCAGGGCGACTCCGCCGAGTTCTGCGCCGGCTATCAAAGTAACATCGTCGGTAACATATTTCGCAAATTCTTTGCCGAGAGCTTTTAGAATATCCGGGCAGGTCTCGAAGAGATATTTGTCAAGGTAATATTTGCTGCGTTTTCCGCTGCGGAGTGTAAAATCACCTTCCAGATATGATGTTTCTTTAATACGCTTTATCAGTTCTTCTCTGGTCACGGCACAAAAATTCCTTTATACTTTCAGTTCAACTTTTTTGTTAAGTTCCCTGCGGTATTTTCTGCGGATAGGTGTTACGATGTCTTTTACAAATTCATCGACCTGCTGTGGTGCTCTGCCGATGTAATCGTTTGGGTTGAGGACTTTTTTGAAATCCACCTTTGCAAAAACAGAATCATTTTTAAGTCGTTCTATTAAATCGTTTGGCTTGCCGAACTTTTTGACCTGCTCGGCGGCGGCGTGCGAATGCCACCGTATTTTTTCATGCAAAGTCTGGCGGTTGCCGCCTGCTTTTACGGCTGCCATCAGGATATTTTCAGTGGCCATAAAGGGCAGCTCTGCTGCAACGTGTGCCGCTATCACTTTCGGATAAACGACAAGTCCATCAAGAACATTGATAAGGGTTTCCAGAATACCATCTACGGCCAAAAAAGCTTCCGGAATAACCATTCTTCTGTTGGCTGAATCATCGAGCGTTCTCTCAAACCACTGCTCAGATGCTGTCATTGCCGGACTGGAGGCTAAGCTTAATACCAGTCTGCTAAGGGCCGTTACCCTCTCACAGCGCATTGGGTTCCTCTTGTAGGCCATTGCCGAGGAACCAACCTGAGACTTCTCGAACGGCTCTTCAATCTCTTTTAGATTTGCGAGCAGACGAATGTCGTTGCAGAACTTATGGGCTGACTGTGCTATTGAGGCGAGACAGTTTACCACAAGGGTATCCATTTTTCGTGGATATGTCTGGCCGGTAACGGCACAGGTTTTGCCAAAGCCGAACGCTTTGGCGATTTGCTTATCAAGCTGCTTGACTTTCCTGTGGCTGCCGTTGAAAAGCTCAAGGAACGAAGCCTGTGTGCCGGTAGTGCCTTTGACACCTCTAAATGGAAGATTCTGCAGGCGATGCTCAAGTTCCTGCAAATCCAAAACAAATTCGTAGCACCATAACGTTGCGCGTTTGCCTGCCGTAGTCAGCTGGGCGGGCTGATAATGTGTAAAGCCAAGGGTAGCTAACGAGCGATGCTTCTTTGCAAACCTGCCCAATAGATTTATCACCGCCGCCAGTTTGCCGGCTATCATTTGCAGGGCTTCGCGCATAATTATCAAATCAGCGTTATCACCGACGAAACAACTGGTGGCGCCAAGGTGGATTATCGGCGCAGCTTTCGGCGCAGCATCAGCGAAGGTGTGGATATGGGCTACAACGTCGTGACGAAATTTCTTCTCATAGGCAGCGGCCTTTTTGAAGTTGATGTCGTCGAGGTGCCGGGCCATCTCATTTATTTGGGATTGTTTAATATCGAGGCCCAATTTTCGCTGTGCTTTCGCAAGTTCCAGCCAGAGCCGGCGCCACGTGCTGAATTTTTTTTGCGCTCCGAAAAGCTCAGCCATTT
>CAZTWR010000278.1:0-2558 GCA_964618055.1 uncultured Pirellulales bacterium
GCAGCCCTTTCCTGATTTCATCGCCGGCGAGTTCATCGATTGTTCGTATCCGCCTATTACCCAGATGGTCGATATCGTCAATCCCTCCTTCATTGTTGCGCAAAGCCATTATGTATTTCATTGTATTGAGGAAATCTTCGGGCCTCAGCGTCATCTCGCCTTCATCCACCGCCTGCCCGAATTTACGATTCAATCTGAACCTGCCGACTTTGCCCAGACGATAGCGGTTAACATCGGAGAATTTCTCGATAAAGAAAGTTTTTGCCTTTTTTTCATTGGCCGGATTGCCGGGCCTTAATCTCATATAAAACTTTAACAACGCCTGCTCATGGCTCCGGCAATCATCCTCCGCAAGGGTGTTCAAAATGAGCGTATCGCGCACCTCCTCGATAACTTCAACCTTCTTTGTCTCAATCTGTTGTATTAAAGAGACTCTGTCGCCGATTTGCGTGCCGGCTTTTACTATGATTTCACCAGTCTCGGAGTCCGCAATCGGTTCCACCGCCCACATAGCAGGGGTAAGCTGCGCTGGCGAAACAGTCTTTGTTGGATAAAACAAACGCAGGATTTGCGCGGCGGTGCCGTAGTCCGGGCTTATTGCCCGAAGAAAAATGGTCGCCGGTATCTTACTGGACTGGTCGATTTTGACAACCAAAACGTCCTTGCGCGTTACACTTATCTCTATCCAACTGCCCCTTTCGGGTATGATTCTGCCGCCGTGCAACACTCTATCGCCTTCCTTGCTCTCGATAAGAAAGTCAACACCTGGACTTCGGTGCAGTTGGCTTACTATGACACGCTCAGCACCGCTGAAGATAAACTCTCCGCCGCCTATCATAATCGGCATTTCGCCAAGGTATACTGACTGCTCAGCCAAATCTTCGCCGTCTTTGGTACGCAATCTACAACAGATTTTCAAAGGGTACCCGTAGGTCAGCCGTAACTGTCGGCACTCATTGGGGGTATAACGAGGTTTTTCCAGTTCGTAGTAAAGATATTCCAAACGCATCGTCTTGCCATAGTTCACGATGGGGAATATCTCGCGAAATAAACTTTCGAGCCCAACACACTTCCTTCTGGTTGGTGCCACGTTTGCTTGCAGAAAGCGCTCGTAACTCCTTTTCTGTATCGCTACCAAGTCAGGAATCTCAATAACATCACGGACTTTACCAAAATTACGGACGGTTTGTGAAACCATCTGACTCTCCATTTAACAGCATATAGCGTTTAGTTCCTTGTCTATCTGTTATAACTAACTATTATTTATATTACGTTAATTCAACCACCGCACCTACAGCTTCGAGCTTTTCTTTGGCAGCTTCGGCATCGGCAATACTGAGGCCTTCTTTAACCGGCTTGGGAGCACCATCTACAAGGTCTTTAGCTTCTTTCAACCCCAATCCTGTCAAAGCTCTTACTTCTTTGATAACCTGAATCTTCTTATCACCGATTTCTTTAAGAACCACATCAAAGCTGGTTTTCTCCTCTTCTTGTTCAGCCTGGCCTTGTACAGCAGGGCCTGCCATCATAACAGCGCCACCAGCAGCCGGCTCAATTCCATATTCATCCTTGAGATAATCGCTAAGTTCTTTGGCCTGCATCAATGTCAGGCTAATTATCTTGTCACCAAGCTTCTTAATCTCGCTGCTCCACTTTGTCCCTTTAACTTCTTTTGTCTTTTTAGCTTCCTGTGATTTTCCCGTTTCCTCGGTCTCTTTCGTTTCTTTTGTCTCTTCTTCTGCCATCTCTGTTAACTCCTATTAGCTAGCGCCTGGTGGTAGCCGAAACTCCGCCGTTTCGTTTAACCCATAATAGGGGCAGCCACACAAGCAACCATATTTCGTATCTCACCTTACGCCGCTTGCTTTTCAGCCCTTTCTGCGATAGTTTTTATACAACCTGCGATAATACCTGCAGCGGCACCGAAGGCAGCTGTTAATCTTGTTGCGGGCGACTGTGCCATGCTGACAATCTTGCCCTGCAACTCCGCCCGCGTTGGCATTTTTGAAAGCCCTTCTGCTCCCTTGGCATCCAATACCACGTCATCCAAGAAGGCTGCTTTAATCTCTATCACTGGAGTCCTCTTGCCACACTCGACTACCCCTTTTGCAACATCAACTATGCTGTCGCCACCATAAGCAATAGTACAAGGACCGCTGAAAAGAGCCACCGCTGGTTCCATCCGGCAATTACATAATGCTTTTTTGAACAGCGAATTCTTCACTACCGATAATCTGATACCTTTTTTCTTCAACTCACCGCGCATCAGGTTTCCGTCAACACCGCCAACACCTTTAGTGCTAATGACCAGAAAATCCTTGATATCTTTATCAATGATTTTCTTTTCCATCTCAGACTGCAGCAATTCTTTTACGTATTTGCTCATCTTTCCGCCTTCAATCTCAGTGTACACATCGTAAGCACCATTGTGCACTCCTCTTAAATACTAACCGTTATGCTTGGACTCATCGTCGCAGATACACACATCTTTTTGATATACGTGCCTTTTGTCGCCGCCGGTTTAATCTTCCTTATATGCGAGAGGAAAGCCTCGATAT
>CAZTWR010000279.1:0-2555 GCA_964618055.1 uncultured Pirellulales bacterium
CTCGGCCGCTGTATGTTTCACAAATGGCGGAGTGGAACGAAAGGCAAAAAAAGCGGCTGCTGGTCAAGCCGGGCCTGACCGGGCTGGCACAAATCTCGGGCAGGGGGGAACTGACACGCGAAGAGAAACTTGAACTCGATGTCAAATACGTGGAAACGGCAAGTTTTTTGACCGATATAAAGATAATTCTGGCAACTATCGCACAGGTGTTCAGACGGAAGAACATATACGAGAAGAGGTATTCTAAAACTGAACCCACGAGGGGCCAAGCGAGTAAAAAGCAAATAGTTGAACGTAACAGTACTTCGTGAAAGGTAGGTGGTCCACTATTAAGGTCAAATACAAAACAAAAATAGAGCGGTTGGAACAACTGAGTGAGGAAGAAAAAGCCCAGCTAAAGAAGGTTACCGAGAAGTTCGCTTTCCGCGCCAACGACTATTATCTGTCACTTATAGATTGGAATGACCCAAAGGACCCTATGCGCCGTATTGTAATCCCAAGCATTGAAGAACTCGAAGAATGGGGCCAGCTTGACCCTTCGAACGAAAAAGCTTATACAATTTTCCCCGGCCTCGAACATAAATATCATTCGGTAGCTGTATTTTTAGTAACCTATAAATGTGATAGCTTGTGCCGCTATTGCTTCCGCAAACGCCTTTTCATCGAATCCGAGAGGGAATACTTGCAGGACCGGGACGCTGCATATCAATATGTTAGGGAGCACCCTGAGGTCACGAATGTTTTATTGACAGGTGGTGATGCCCTGATGTTGCCCACGTCACAACTGGAAGAAATTCTTGCAACATTGCGAGAAATTGAACATGTGAGAATTATTCGTCTTGGCACAAGGATACCAGCATATAATCCTTATCGAATCATTGATGACCCCTCATTGTTACAAGTGATTGAAAAATACAGCACTAATAGAAAGAGAATATACGTGATGACTCACCTTGTGCACCCCAGGGAGCTAACAGATGTTGCTGTTGAAGCTGTCGCTCTGCTTCAAAAGGCACGAGCTAAACTGGCCAATCAGACACCTCTTATCCGCGGCGTTAATGATGACCCGAAAGTTCTCGCCGAATTACTTGCTAAACTGTCATTTATCGGTGCTATACCTTATTACATCTTTCAGTGCCGCCCAGCGCTGGGAAACAAGGCCTATACAGTCCCAATCGAAGAAGGATATGGGATTGTTGAGCAGGCTAAGTCGTTGGTATCCGGCCTGGCAAAACGGGCACGGTATACAATGTCGCATTCAAGCGGCAAAATTGAAATTGTGGGCAAGACTAAAGATTATGTATATTTCAAATATCACCGGGCATTTCGTGATGAAGATAGTGGCCGATTTATGGTTTTCAAAAGCAATCCAAATGCGTGCTGGTTCGACGATTATGATGAGCTGGTAGAAGATTATACAATAAATGTACCCTCAAATGTTGCACAGCCCTGAATAAAATTAGGTTTTTCAGTTTCAAATTTGCCGAATGACCCCCGGAGACAATCGGGGGTTAATTTTTGGAGAGATTAGGAGGTACATCGGGAATAATGATTAAAGTTAGGGCGGTTATTTTACCACTTTTAGTCTGCTGCAGTGCAGGGCTTGCGTTAGAGCCCGATGAGATTCTGGTAATAGCAAACAGCGACGTTAGGGCATCTGTACGGATTGCCAAGTATTACTGTGCAAAGCGAGGCGTACCGGCAGGCAATATTCTCGCCTTGCCTTTAGGAGCAGACCTAAACGACACAATCATCAGAGACGATTATGAAAAACAGCTTGCCGAGCCTATTTGCAAAGAATTATTCAGCCGTGAATTCGCCGCTGAAATCAAATGCCTGCTGACAACATACGGTGTGCCAATCAAGGTAGGAAGGCGGGGGCCGTTAAAAGACCAGGAAGATAAACTAAGGCAATTGAAAAAACTGACTGAGCAGGAAAAAAATAAAATTGAGCAGTTAAAACAGAAAGGCGTAGCCAACACGTCCAGAGAGGTGAAAGATATCAAACGTAAACTGACTCAGTTACAATCCGAAATCGACCTTATTATCGGCAAAGAAACAAATGCATCGGTGGACAGTGAACTATCAATGGTGCTGTTTGGCAACTATGAGTTGTATCGCTGGCAACCGAACAGACTAAAGGATAATTTGCTGGGTCTGTATTTTAACACGCTTATGGTTTCCCGCCTTGATGGGCCGAGCTTCGAGATAGCAAAAGGCCTTATTGATAAAGCAATAGTAGCAGAAAAAACAGGGTTAAGAGGAATTGCTTACATCGATTCGCGCGGTATTGCAAAAGACAAAAAGCCTTATTCGTCTGGCTATTTTGACCAATCTTTGCGGGATTTAGCAGTATTTACAAGATTTCTAGCAAAGATGGCTGTTAAAGAGGAGCAAACAGAGAAACTTTTCGAACCTGGGGCGTGCCCCCAAACAGCCATTTATTGCGGCTGGTACAGTTTGAAAAATTACGTTGACGCCTTCGATTTCGTTGATGGTGCAATCGGATATCACATCTCGAGTTTGGAAGCGGTTGACCTTCGCGAACCGAACAG
>CAZTWR010000280.1:0-2551 GCA_964618055.1 uncultured Pirellulales bacterium
AATACGAATTGAAAGTGTAGTGCCATGATAAATAGTATGACCGGATTTGGTGAAGCGCAGGGTGAGATTAACGGAGTAACTTACATCGTGGAAATTAAAACGGTCAATAATCGTTATTTGAAAACCAGTGTAAGGCTGCCGGAGACGGCGGTGTTTCTTGAAGAAGATATTGATAAACTTCTGCGAAAAAACTTGTCACGCGGGATGGTAAGTTGTGTGCTCCGGCTCAAAAATGCTCCGGCAAATGTGCTCTTTGATATCGACGAGACGGCCTTGCGGGCATACATGGAGAAATTGAGCCGGATTGTCTCTTCGGCTAATAATAAATGCCTCATCGATATCGGGGGATTGCTGACGTTGCCTGGGATTGTTCAGCCGGCACTGCCGGGTGAAGAAAAAGCCGAGCAAATCAAAGAGATGGTTTTAAGCGTTACGCAAAAGGCAATAGACCGGCTCAAGCAAATGCGTGCCGCAGAGGGTGCTGCTCTTGCGGCCGATTTGGATGGTCACTGTAAAGCTATAAAACAGGACCTTGAGCAAATACGTACTCGCAGCGGGGTCGTTTTGCAGGAGTATCAGAAGAAACTAAAAAAAAGAGTTGATGAGCTGCTTGCGGACGCAAAACTTAAATTGGATGAAGAAACTCTTGCCAGAGAGGTGGCGATTTTTGCCGACAGGTCAGATATATCTGAGGAGATTGCTCGGTTGGATTCGCATCTGCAGCAGTTTGCTGAGAGCTGCCAGGCGAATGCCCAGGCGGGGCGCAGATTGGACTTTATCAGCCAGGAGATGCTCAGGGAAGCCAACACTATCGCCAGTAAGGCCTGTGATACCGAGGTTATTCGCTGTGTGGTTGATATAAAGTGTCGGATAGACCGGATTAAAGAGCAGGTTCAGAATATAGAGTGAGAGAGGGGCCTCATTTTGAGAGATTTTGCAGGGACTCCAAACGCACTTTTTTCTCCGTAAGGAGTCCCAAGGACTGCGTCTGGGAACTCGTAAAATGGGAACCTTGACCTTCGCTGAATGGAAACTAAAAACTCAGAACTTAAAACTAAAAACCACGGCGGCAAAGTGGTAGTAGTGAGTGGCCCCTCCGGTGTGGGCAAAAGCACGATTTGCAAAGAAGTCGTTAACCGGTTAAATAACGCCCGTATTAGTGTCTCAGTTACCACTAGGCCTAAAGGTGAAGGTGAAGTTGATGGCCAGGACTATTGGTTTATATCAGAGCAGCAGTTTCAGCGGCGGATCAATGAGGGCTTGCTGCTGGAATATGCGGAGGTATTCGGCCATCTCTACGGAACATCGAAGGACAAGGTAGAAGAGGCACTACAGGCTGGCGAAACCATTATTTTGGAAATCGACGTTCAGGGTGCCAAACAGGTAAAAGTAATATACCCGGCTGCGGTAATGATTTTTATCTTACCGCCGAGCCAGAAGGAATTGGCCGAACGAATGAACCTCAGAGGCAGAGAAGATGCTGAAGCAACTGAGAAAAGATTGAATGGGGCAAGCATTGAAATCGCCGCTGCCTGGCAATACTATGAACATATGGTTATAAACGACGATTTGGAACAGGCGGTAAAAGAGGTGGTGCAAATCATTAAACAGAGCATTGGAGAAAAAGAATGATAGAGGAACTCAAGAGCACAGACATAATCAACAAAGTTGGTGGTAAATACAGACTAACAGCGCTGATTCAAAGACGGCTGGATGAGTTGATGGAGGGGGCTCGGCCGCTGATTGAGGATGCCAAAGGCAAAACATATCTGGAAATCGCTATCCAGGAAATCCTGCAGGACAAGATTGCTATCGACTACGAGGCCAGTGATATTGACAAACCGAAAGAATAATTGAACCGGTAATGCCCGAAAAAAAATCAAATCGAAGTTATCTGAAAGGTTCCCATTTTGCAACGTTGGGCAAAACGTGGCCCAATATCTTATTAGGTGTCAGCGGCGGAGTCGCTGCATATAAGGCGGTCGGTCTGGCTAGTAAGCTGACCGAAGCCGGTGCCAGCGTGAATACAGTAATGACGGAAAACGCTTGTCAGCTTATCTGCCCAAAAAGCTTCGAGGCAGTCACCAACTCGGCGGTTTTTACCAGTTTGTGGAGCACAAGCACAGAATTCAAAACCAGCCATATAAATCTGGTTAACTGGGCTGATATTGTTGTCGTTGCGCCGGCAACAGCGAATATTATAGGCAAAATTGCAAATGGCATCTGTGACGATTTGCTAAGTACCATCCTTTGTGCAGCAACGGAACTAATTAAATCAGGGGCGGCACTTTTGGCTCCCGCGATGAACGACAATATGTGGAACAATCCCGCGGTGCAGCGCAATATCAAAACGGTAAAAGAGATGGGTTTTCAGCTAATAGGCCCTGTTAAAGGCTGGCTTGCCTGCGGCACAGAAGGCATTGGAAGAATGACAGAGCCGCAGGATATCTTGAAGGCAATCGAAAGAATCGCTTCGAAAATTAAACGCAGGAAAAAATAAACCATCCGGCAAAATGCATTTTCTAATAACAGCAGGCGGAACTCGCGAATA
>CAZTWR010000281.1:0-2531 GCA_964618055.1 uncultured Pirellulales bacterium
CGATACAAGTTGTTTCCTCTTTTTTACTTAAACAGTCCTTCTCGTATCGAAATCCATGTTCCCCTGATGTCCTCCGTAAGTCCGCTTGTCCGCAGGATGCCTTACGGCAGGGACGCCTAACGGCGGAGTCCTTAGGACTATGGAGAAAAACCTTGATATAAATGGTATTGCTGGTAAACTTTCGGCGACGATTAGAAAAAATATGAAGTGTATCTTGTGAAGAGAGATACGAAAGACAAAATGCGAGGTGTTAACAATGAGTAATTATTCGGTAAGCCCTGAAGGTGAAAAGTTTACTATCCCTGAAAGGGATGAGTACGCCGGGGAGTTTAAACGCATTGAGTCGCTGGTAGAAACAGCACGAAGCGAAGGCAAAGAAATCATTGTAGTGATGGGTGTCGGTTTTGTTGGGGTGGTTATGGCTGCTATTATCGCCGATAGCGTCGATAAAAAGAGCGGCAAGCCGGGCAAGTTTGTCATCGGCTGTCAACGCCCCAGCACCCGAAGCTACTGGAAGATTCCACTGCTTAATCGAGGTATCTCACCGGTAAAGGCAGAAGACCCAGAGGTTGAGCCGATGATAAAACGCTGCGTACTCGAGAAGAAGACACTTGTCGCCACATATAACAGCGACTGTCTCAAGTTAGCTAACTGTGTGGTTGTGGATGTTCAGTGCGATTATACAAAAGAAACCATCGGTAATATGCGGACCGGCAAAGTGGAAATGAGCGCTCTGGAAGCAACAATAAAAACCATCGGCGAAAAGGTGCCAGCAAAATGTCTGACATTAATTGAGACGACAGTAGCACCTGGGACAACGGAGTTTGTCGCCTGGCCGATTATGAAGAAAGCATTTGCAGCACGGGGTATAAAGTCAGAGCCACTTTTGGCACACAGTTTCGAGAGGGTTATGCCCGGCAGGCACTACGTTTCATCGATACGGGATTTCTGGCGGGTCTGTTCCGGCTGTAACGTGGAAGCGAGAGAGCGTGTCGAAAAGTTTCTGCGAGAAGTGCTAAATACGGAAGAATATCCACTGACCATTATGGACCGGCCGATTGAATCGGAGACCACAAAAATTGTCGAGAATTCCTATCGGGCAACGATACTTGCGTTTCTTGACGAGTGGAGTTTGTTCGCCGAGCACAACGGCGTTGACCTGATTAAAGTTATCAAGGCAATTAAGGTCCGACCAACCCACAACAATATCATATTTCCGGGTCCGGGGATTGGCGGATACTGCCTGCCCAAAGACGGCGGGCTTGGTTACTGGGCATACAAGCACATACTCGACTTCAACGATGATATATTCAAGATAACAACAATGGCAATCGACATTAACGACACTCGCAGCCTTCATGTAGCGGAATTGACAAGAGATGCGCTACAAAATATGGGTCGGCAAATAGCAGGTGCACATATACTTTTGTGTGGGGCCAGCTATCGCCAAGACGTTGCCGACACTCGCTACAGCGGTTCGGAAATAATTGTCCGAAAGCTGACCGAGATGGGAGCAGAGATGCGGGTGCATGACCCATATCTCGAACACTGGTATGAGCTGGAAAAACAGGACATATATCCTGCAGCAGGACACTCGTTGGCAAGGTTTTTCCACAATCAGGATGAGCTGGTTAATATTCGCGTTCAGCACGACCTTGCAGCTGCGCTTAGGGATGCCCAAGGAATTATACTGGCTGTGGGGCATGGGCCATATTTGCAGCTTGACCCCGACAAGGTAGTTGAATGGGCGGGCGCGCCTTTGGCGGTGATTGATTGCTTCGGCATACTGGACGATGGGAAAATTCGCCGGTATTTCGAACTTGGCTGTGAAATAAAAGCTTTAGGGCGGGGACATATCCAGCGAATAAAGGAAGAAGTGAGAAGAAAACCGGTGAGCTAAAGTTTACAGTGCCTAAAGTTATAGATTATTTTTTCACTTGAGTTCACTTCAGGCACTTTAGCTCACTGTTTTTGTGAGGTACGAGATGGACATTAACCCCGTTAGAAAATGGTACAAAAAGGGAGTATTTCTAACGGGGTAAAGAGCAAACGAATAGCTATTTTGTCACCGGTAGCCTGGCGGACACCTCCTCGGGCTTATGGCGCGTGGGAAACGGTCGCCAGCAACATAACAGAGGGTCTGGTAGCCCATGGCTGGAAGGACGTGACACTATTCGCCACTAAGGAATCTGTCACAAGTGCCAAACTCATAGGTTTCATTGAAAAAGGTTACGAAGAAGATAAAACACAAATTCCACTGGTCTCGACGTGTTTGCATATTTCCAAGGTTATGGAACGAGCCGATGAATTCGACCTCATTCATAACAATTTTGATTATCTGCCGTTAACTTATCTTCCGTTTATAAAAACACCAATGCTGACCACCATTCACGGTTTTTCCGACCCTGATATACTGCGAGTTTATCACGAGCATAAAAATACTTACTACGTTTCCATCAGTGATTCTGATAGAGACAAAGATTTGCCGTATCTGGCGACAGTTTATAACGGGATTGACCTTTCCAATCTTA
>CAZTWR010000282.1:0-2523 GCA_964618055.1 uncultured Pirellulales bacterium
AATGCTCATTGGGATTCCACGTATGGAAAGAGTCTCCCTTGCGATTCATAAAATACGAAGAAAAGAAATCACTATTGTAAACGTTCGTAGGCAGAACCACTGTACGCAGATAGCGATTGATTTGATAGCTACCGGTGAAACAAATGTTGATTTTATGATAACCCATAGATTTAAACTCGAACAGACCAAACAGGCCTTCGATATGGTCGCAGAATATCGTGATGGTGTAGTCAAGGCGTTGATTGAATTATAGACCTATGAAAAAAGCAAGTATCATTAGTATCGGCAATGAGCTTCTTACCGGCCAAACAGTAAGCACCAATGCTTCATATCTGGGCAGAGAACTGTTCTCAATCGGCATACCTGTTGTTAGCTCCTATACCGCCGGAGATAACATAGATTCGATTGTACGAATGCTGGATTTGGCAAGTGGCGATGCTGATGTAGTGTTAGTAACCGGTGGGCTCGGCCCGACCGATGATGACTTGACCCGGCAGGCATTTGCAAAATTTCTTGGTGTCGAATTGAAATTGGAAAATGAACTTCTGGAAAAAATACGGGATTTTTTCAGCAGGCGAAACCTACAAATGCCTGCGAAAACCAAGGTTCAAGCATACATACCAGACGGCGCGAAAGCACTTGCGAATAATCTTGGTACGGCATCGGGTATTATGGCTACATACAAAGGTAAATTATTTTTTGCACTGCCGGGAGTTCCGGCTGAAATGAAGAAGATGTTCGAGGGGCAGATTCTGCTGGAGCTTACAGCATCAGTGATTGACCAGGTGATAGTTACACGAAAACTGAAATGCTTTGGGGCAGGTGAGTCAAGTATTGCCGAAAGGCTGGGCGAGCTTATGCGACGGGACAGAAACCCGCTAATCAACTGCACGGCTGAACACGGCATAATTACCCTGACTATTACAGCAACAGCAGAAGATAAAGATAAAGCGCAACGAATGGCTGAAAAAGACGAAAAAACGCTGCGAAATATTCTTGGAGAGCTGGTTTACGGCACAGGAGAGCAGACTTTGACCGAAGTGGTGGGTGCAAAATTAGCTCAACAGAAAAAGACAATCGCCGTAGCTGAATCCTGTACAGGTGGTGCTTTAGCAAAGCTACTGACCGATGTCCCCGGAGCCAGTAGATATTTCACATACGGCTGGGTTACTTACAGCAACATCGCTAAAATCAGCGAGCTTGGCATAAAAGCCGATTTGATTGAAAAATACGGTGCTGTAAGCTGCGAGATAGCAGAGGCTATGGCCCAAGGTGCCAAAAAAAGGGCTGGGACAGATTTTGCAATCGGTATAACCGGCATAGCCGGGCCAGCCAGCGGAAGCGAACAGAAACCCGTCGGCCTGGTATATATTAGCGTGGATTCCGATAGCGGCTGCGAAACTAAACGCTTTATTTTTCCTCACGACAGAGATTCTATACGACTTCAGGCAGCACAAACAGCCCTAAAAATGATTGACGAACTGCTTTAATAATGATATAATGAATTTTGTCTGAACTAATGGACTGGGGTGCAAAAGGCATATATGGCTATGGCGAAAAAACGCAGACATTTAGGTGAAATACTTTACAAAGCCGGGCTGGTAAAGAAAGAGCCGCTTATCAAAGCAATCAAGGCTTCCAAGACCAGTAATAAGCGACTTGGCCAGGTATTGCTCGAATTGGGCCTTGTGGATGAGGAAACTTTGACCAAGGCAATCGCCAAGCAATTTGGGTTGGAATATGTGAACTTGGATAAAATCACCATTGCGCCTGAGGTAATGAAGCTTGTCCCGGAAGACCTTATAAAAAGGCACAATGTCTTGCCGCTTGGTACGAATAACGGCAGATTGAAATTGATTATCAGCGACCCATTAAACCTGGACATGATGGACACACTTCGTCTTCGCTTGAATGCTGAGTTGGACTACTGTCTGGCGAACCCTTCAAAAATCAGCTCCTATATCCGGGAGTCGCTGGAAGAGGTAAAAACCGAGGAAGGGGACAGGTTAAAACATAGTATCGACGCCACTGCTGCTGAGCTTGCTGAAGCCAGTCGTGAGTTACAAGCAGAAGCTCTCCGTACCGAAGCCGCAGGCGGGGGTGACGACGGCCCCATTGTCAGGCTGGTGAATCTCATAATAGATAATGCCTACCATATGCGAGCCAGCGATATCCATATCGAGCCAATGGCCGATAGGGTACGTGTAAGATATCGTGTTGACGGCGTCTGCTTGGAAAAAGATAATATCCCCAAAAATATGCAGGCACCAATGATTACCCGCCTCAAAATCCTATCTGGTATGGATATTGCGGAGAAAAGGTTGCCGCAAGATGGTCGTATTAAACGCACGATTGCAGGCAACGATGTTGATTTTCGTGTCTCTGCTCTGCCTGGAAATCACGGCGAAAGTGTAGTATTGCGAATCTTACGCCGCGAGTCAGTCAATATCGGTATTCAGTCACTCGGTTTTGAACAGGATGATTACGAGCACTTTCTAAAAATAATCAAAAGGCCCAACGGTA
>CAZTWR010000283.1:0-2494 GCA_964618055.1 uncultured Pirellulales bacterium
CCTACATCGAAGTGATTAATCGCAAAAGAAATATCCGGCGAAGCCACACAAGAGCGGTTGTTAACGATGCTGTGGCTAAAGTGCAAGATTACGTAAGCCAGGATGAATTCGATAAGGCAAAAGAAGAAGTAGAGAGAGCTGAACGGATTGTGAACGAATACCAACTGGACCTCGGAGACGAGCTTTTCAGACAACACAACGATGAGTTAAAACAACTGGCTGGGAAAATAGTCCAGGAACAGGACAAGAGGGCTCGGCAGCTGGAGGAACAGAAACACTTAGAGGCGATAGAGGCACAACGCCGGTATAGAGAGCAAATGGAGGCTGACAGAAGCAGGAGAATAGCCGAGCTGATGGACAATGCGGTTGCTTATCAGAGCCAGCAGCGTTACGTAGAAGCTCTTGGCCAATTAGAAAGCTTACTCGCGATCGACCCGTTAAACAACCAGGCGCTGATACTGAAGCAGACGCTGGAAGATACGATTAGCTTCCGCAGACAATTGGAGGCGCAGAGGGAATCGGATAGGGAACGTGTTAATACTTTGATCGGGACTGATGAGGCCATGATACCATATGCTGAAGAGCTTACGTATCCCAAGGATTGGCGGGAAATTGTCGCTAAACCGTCTCGCAAACGAGACGAGCCAATCGGGCGGGACCCGGCTGATGTAGCTGTCTATAAACAATTAGATAAAATCGTGGACCTTTCACAACTAACGCCGGAAATGCCTTTTAGCGAAGCGATAGAGGTGTTAAAGAATTCTGTTGACCCGCTATTGAGGGTATTCGTCAATTGGCGAGATTTATACGACAATGCTGACATCGACCAGACTACGCCAATAAATATGGATCCGATATCAGCAATTCCACTCAGAAGAGCATTGGAGCTTTTGTTAGAAGCGGTTTCGGGCGGATTTGTAGAGATCAATTTCATTGTCGAGGGTGGGGTAATTACGATAGCAACAGCGGCATCACTTCCGAGCGAAATGGAAACGCTGGTTTATGACATTACCGACTTGATTGGCCGACCAGCCGATTTCTATGCAGAAACTGGTGGTATCACCGCCGCCGGAGAGGGCGAAGCAGGTACTGAAGAACTTGAGGTAGAGGAAATGGACAGGGAGCAGCTCATCCAGGAGGCGACCATCCGGGCCGAAAATCTGGTTGCGCTTATCCAGCAGACCATCGAGCCAGAGAGGTGGTATGAGGCCGGGGGAGAAGGCTCCATAACAGTTTATGAGCGCAAAAAGCTTATTATCTATCAGACCCGCGAAGTCCATGACAAAATTGGAGAACTGCTTGAGGATTTGCGTAGGGCGCTTGGCCATCAGGTTGCTATCGAGGCCAGATACTTGGTGGTGGGTGAGAATTTTCTTGAAGATATCGGTCTGGATGTGGATTTCGCCTGGAATGTTGGCGGCAGAGTGGGTTTGCTTGAGTTCGAACAAGACTCTTCGGATATTACTTCGCCCTCCGATACGGGGATTACGGGAAGTCTCGCCCCGACGATGTTTACTGAACTGGGTGCCGAACTTGCTGCGCTGACCGCCACGGGAGGTTACGGCAATTTAATTCTTAATGACCTCGAGGTCAGCGTGATTCTCAGAGCGACTCAAGCACACAGAGATGCACAATCTTTGACCGCTCCGAAAGTTACTGTTTTAAGCGGGGAGATGGCATCGTTTCGGGTTCAAAGATATAGGCGCTATCCGTACGAAATTGAGATTGATATTGAAGAGATTGGCGAGTTCGGTGATTATAGGTACACTATAGATGCAACGGAAGGTTATGTAGTATCTGGTACGCTTCTCAATATCACGCCGATTATTACACCGGACAAGAAGAACGTGTTGCTGAATGTTGTTACTGAAATGCGGGATTTCCTTGGTTGGCAGCCCTTTCCTATTCAGTTGCCTATATTGGGCGCCGGCTTTGTAGGCGAAGATGTTTACGAACTACGCTACCCTGAGACTGAAATATCGAGGGTTGAGACGCGTGTGAGCGTACCTGATAGAGCGACATTACTGTTAGGCGGTCAAAGAATAACCGCGGAGATCGAGCGGGAGGCAGGAGTGCCGGTATTGAGTAAGGTGCCTGTTCTTGGGCGATTGTTTAGTAACCGCAGCAAAGTCAAGGACAGTCTGATTTTGTTGATACTGGTTAAACCGACCATTATTCTGCGGGAAGAAGCTGAAGCTGAGGCAATTGCCGCAATGGAAAACAATTTCTAAAACTTCTGGCGGTTATATGGTTTTTTTGCAATTGGTTCCTACATTTTTTTTGCAAAACTCGATTTGCAGCGTTTTTAGCCCGTTGGGATATCACAATTTCGCATACTTTGTAAAATTCTGAGAAAAAAGTGTAACAAATGAGAGAGTCAGGTGCACATAGTATATAATAGTAGTGGGATTGCGTGATGGATATTGAGATTCACTATGTAGTTATGTTGACATTCGGCGGTGGGCATGGCTCTATGGGATGTTTCTATGTGTGT
>CAZTWR010000284.1:0-2473 GCA_964618055.1 uncultured Pirellulales bacterium
ATTCAATCGGGTCTTCTACCGTAATAACATTGCGTGTAAACAAATCGATTTTGTTCAGCATAGCATATAAGGTTGTGGTCTTGCCGCTGCCGGTGGGGCCACACATAAGCACCATGCCGGACGGTTTAGCGACTGCATTTTCGAGAGTTGTGCGTTGCTTCTCCGTCAACCCTATATTGTTCAGTGTAAACATATCAGCGCTTTGGTTAAGCACCCTGATTGATAACTTTTCGCCGTTGACGGCACCGGCACTTGCGACTCGGAATGACACAGTACCATCACCTGTTTTTGCTAAAAACGCACCATCCTGAGGCCTCCGTCTTTCAGAAATGTCCATGTTGGAAACGGCCTTGATGCTGTTTATAACCGCTTGGCATATGGTGGGGTCAAGCTGTTCGACTATTCTTAATACGCCATCTATTCGAAGCCTGACTGTGTAGATTAACTCATTCTTCGGGTCAATAAGAATGTCACTGGCTCGTTCCTCAAGGGCGTTGGCGATAATTTGCTCGGTTAATTTAAGAATATGGCTGTCTTCTCGCCTGCTCTTACCGTGGCCATATATCTCCGTAATGCTTCTGCCTGATGAATCAAGCAACCTTAACGTTGCTTCATCTTTGGAACCAAAACGTAAAGACCTCATACCTGCAGATGCGCTTTGTATCCGCTCTTTTAGTATCTCAAGGACACTACCACGACCTTCGGAAGATTTTCTTACCACATCTACTATTAGTAGTATAAATAAAAGTATAGGCCCCGAAAAAAGCGCGGCAATATTGGCTATTGATTTACGGCTCTTTGGTACTAACAAACTGAACTGAACACGTTGAACAAAATACAAGCAAAGGTACACCCATCCTACAAAACAGACAAGCTTGATTGGATTGAAAGGCAGCGACAAGGAAGACAAAATTGCACTTGGCTCCGCACCAATTGAACTTAGGCTCGCACCTAATTGTTGGGGAACTGAAAAGCATTTTATCAAAGCCAATGTTCCCATGTAATTACCCAGGCGCCAAATACTGAAAAATCAACTGACAATGTATCACCAACTACCATATCCTTGCCATATCAGCAAGCCTATAAAGCAATACAGTAAATCAAACTGAACCGGTTTCTTCTAATGAATCAAGCTCATCCAGCTCTGCAAAATCATCTACCTGCTCATCTACGGTATCCTCCGTCGCTACATCCTGGCGGGATGAGCTTTGTGCAGCCAAGCTAGATTCGGCAATATCTTTAGGCTGACCGTCAATCTGGAGTACGAATGCTAGAGGCCCTATCTTGATAGAGTCGCCTGCCTGAATCACCGCCTCGTTTATACGCTTGTCATTAAGGTAAGTGCCATTACGTGAGCCAAGGTCGCGAATTTTCAATACCCCTTCGTCGTAGTTTAGTTGGCAGTGCTTCCTGGAGACCGACATTAAGGGGATGCATAAATCGCAACTATGACGCCGGCCAATTACCGTAACACTACTTGGTAGGGGAAAAAACTTATGTGAGCCATTCTTTTTTAGCAAAACCAGATTTACATCCATACTGCCTTCCTGCTTGTTAATTTAAGCCTTGCCAAAGCTATATTTATTATATAAGCAAAAGTAGTGTATAACAACAGATAAATCCGATGGTAGGTAGTATTGACGAGACTGCCTCATTGGGTTTAAGTTATATAACTATATGTTAATTCGAAGGTTATAAGCGATTTTTTTATGTAGCGAGTGCTGCTTGGTGTCCCTTTCTATATTTGCTGATTAGGATTTTGGCTTTGGCTATAAGGGATGCCAGCTTGACAATTTCGGTTAAACAGCTTATATTCGTAGAGGATTCTATTTTGCGGGTTTGGGTTCCGCTTTGCCGTCTTTCGCAAAATGAGAACCCAAGCAATACAAAGGATTGGTAGTATCGGTAAGAGATATATGGCACAAGTAACACTGCCCGACGGCAGCACATCAGAAATTACTGACGGAACAACAGCAAAACAATTAGCAGAGCAGATAGGGCCAGAACTTGCAAGAGCAGCTATAGCAGCGAAAATAAATGGGCAATTGGTGGATTTATCCACGCCTATCACGGCTGATGCCACCGTACAGATTATCACCTTCGCAGATGTGGAAGGTCTTGAAGTAATGCGGCACAGCTGCGCCCATATAATGGCCGAAGCCATATGTAGTATTTGGCCGGAGACAAAGTTGGTCTACGGCCCGACCATCGAAGACGGATTTTACTATGATATTGACCTTGATGAGCCAATTCGCCCTGTTGATTTTGAACGTATAGAAGAAAAGATGTATGAAATCATCAAGGCCGACAAACCATTTATTCGAAGGCAGATGTCCCGAACCGAGGCCTTGGTAAAATTAGCCTCTGACAAATATAAAACCGATAATATAAACCGAACGGACAGCGAGATTATCAGTTTTTATTCGCATGGAGATGGCTTTGAGGATTTATGTCGGGGTCCGCATTTGCCCAG
>CAZTWR010000285.1:0-2473 GCA_964618055.1 uncultured Pirellulales bacterium
AAGTATATACGCATATACTAATATACTTATATCTCTGTACAAAACCCCCGCGGCGCACCTGTCCGGAAACCTCACCATGTACCAATTACCAATCACTCCGAATCACGGGGCACAAGCGACGAGCCACGTTTAGCATCCTCCCAATTCCCGCCAAACACAAGCCAATTCTCGTCGCTCGTCGTTCGTGAATCGTATCTCGCCAATTAACTGATCCTCTGTGTTCTCTGTGGCTAAGATTTTTTTTGAATTTTGTATTTTTGGTCACCTGTGCCTGCGTAACCCCTCTGTCTGCTGTCGCAGACAGCAAAGGGGGTGCAGGCATTTGAATTTGTTTATGGCTCGGCCATCCCATAGGGAGAATTTCGGATTTAGTGCTTCGTATTTTTGATTGATTTTCTGCTGTAGCCGTGTTAATCCGTGTCTGAAAAACTTGTGTCTATTCGTGCGAACTTGTCCTGAGCAAAGTCGAATGGATTCGTGGTTAATTTTCCTTCGTGGCTTGGTGGTCACCAAATTTCAATCAAATGCGCAGGGGGGTGCAAAATTTTTGAATATTTTTGAACGTTTTGTGTCAGTTTTTGAATATTTCTATGCAGTTTTCGAATGTTTTCAAACGTTTTCGAATATTTTCGAACGTTTCTTACAAAAACCTGCGCATTTGGTTCTATCCTACTTTACCCAAGCTCCCCCTTTTAACACTAAAGTTTCACAAAAGCGAATTTCCTGGCAACCTCAGCAAAGATAAGCCCCCCAACTTCACCTCTTTTTGTAGGCAGTCATTGCAGCATCTAAAACGGCTTTTACCGCCACATTGTGCTTTTTTGCAGCAGAAATGCAGTCTGAAAATTCCGGCTTAGCATTCACAATTTTCCCGTCTAATATGCCGGTCTTTATTCTTATTTCCCCGAATTCAGTCCGGACGGTAACAAACTCTCTTGCCAGTTTGCTTCTTTGCAAAATTTGCCTTCTGACCCCGAACGTAAGTCCTTCTTCGAAAAGGACTTGTTCCAACTGCTGAACATCCTCGATTTTGCAGATAACAGATATTTGCTCAGCGGGTCTGCCCTGTTTCATATAAATCGGCGTGGTAAAAACATCCAGGGCCCCCCGCCTGAACAACTTCTCCGTTACGGAACCAACTAATTCACCGCTTACATCATCGATATTAGTCTCAAGCAGACAGACAGAATCGGCATTAGCTTCCGCCTCGCCCGCAATTTGGCCTAAAATCAGTCGCAGAACATTGGGGAATTCCTCCGACTCCAAAGACCCTGCTCCATACCCTACCGCCTCGATTCTCATTGAAGGCAGGGGGCAGAACCGGTCAGCCACAGTTGTCAAAATTGCCGCTGCAGTGGGGGTTAGCAACTCAACCTGTGCTGGCCCGCCGGCAATTGGAACGCCTTTCAGCAGTTCTGTCGTTGCAGGTGCAGGGACAGGCATCAGGTGGTCAGCACACTTAACGGTACCGCCACCCACACTCAAGGCTGAGCAATATACCTTATCAACACCCAAAGCCTCCAAACCAATGGATGCAGAGACAATATCAATAATTGAATCAAGGGCCCCTACTTCGTGAAAGTGGACATCGTTGGGGTCTTTGCCGTGAACGGCTCCTTCAGCCTGGGCAATTCTTTCAAAAACGGCAATTGCCGTTTTTTTGGCTTGTTTGCTTATTTTGCTTTGGCTGATGATTTTGGTTATCTGTTCGAGATTTCGCTGCTGCTGTTGCTCCTGCACAGCGGGTATAAAGCTGAGTGCCCTTAAGCCAGCCCGGCTGGTCTTGCTTATCTTTATATCGAGGTTTTTCAAGCCGAGCACTGCGAGCTGGGCTTTTAGAAATTCGGCATCGAGCCCAGCATCGAGCATTGCAGCGACTATCATATCACCGCCGGCACCGGCAAAACAATCAAAATAGGCTATTTTCATAACTGTAACCTCATAAAAGCAGTAATCTTACAGCAATTATCCACGAAAAAAACATTTCTTCAAGCACAAATAACAGCGTTTGGAAATTTCGATTTTTGCGTGTTGAAAGAGGGAATTTGGGCAAGGGGGGCGGAGAAAAGTTTTGAGTTTTTAGTGTTGAGTTTTGAGTTGAAAATGGGTGGAATAGGCAAATTAGGAAATGGGGAAATGAAGGTGATTTTTTCGTAAAATGGCTTCAAAGGGGTCAACGGCGCTGGTTTAAGAGCAAACGTTCGAAAACGTTCAAAAACGTTTGAAAACTGTACAAAAACATTCGAAAACTATACAGAAACATTCAAAAACTGACACAAAACGTTCAAAAATATTCGAAAATTTTGACTCCGCCAAGCGGCGGAGGAGTTCATAGTTCGTAGTTCATAGAAAAATCAGACGCAGGTTGCCTAAGTTAACATGGATGCCCACCTGCGCGGATACAAGTTTTTTGGTGCGGGGAGTTTTGTACAGAGATATAAGTATATTAGTATATGCGTATATACTTATGGAC
>CAZTWR010000286.1:0-2454 GCA_964618055.1 uncultured Pirellulales bacterium
TGGCAGGGGTCAATGGCACTAAAAGCCCAGCCTTTTTCCTCTGTGATATTTACATCAGTGGAAACCTGGTTTGAATCGAGTAATTCATACGCTCTTAATGCATCAATTCTTCCGTAACCTCTATCTTCGTTCCAGAGGTTATTAGGGTCAGCAGGATTAGTCGAACTGCCTGATTTATCATCAATATTTGGGAATGTTGAATTTACGATTACTGCTCTTATGACTTCATTTTGGCTGTCATTTGGGTCAGATGTGTCATCAGCTAAACCTAATAAAAGGGCAGCCAGACCTGCAGTGTGCGGTGCTGATAGACTTGTATGACCACTGCCTGGCGTAAATGTCCACCAGCTATTGTTACTGCCAGCGCTAGGCATTGTCTGGTTCTGAGAAGGTGCGACAATATCAGGTTTCCTTCTGCCATCAGAAGTGGGGCCTGAGCCACTTAAGGTACCCACTTGACCGTATTCATCGTCCTGAGTAACTCTAAGCCCGCCGGTTGTTACGCCATTGTAAGCATCTCCAAATACAGCTATTTGAGTAATTTCATTGCCAGCGGCGTTGGCAAAGATAACGTTATAGTGATAGGCGTAATAATCATATAGCAACGTCGAAATGCTTTGGCCATCAGGGTCAAGGCCTAAAGAAAATCCTGTAACGATGACTCTACAGTTTTGTCCAGTTACTAATTCGTCCAGAGCATTATTAAGCCAGGGAAAGGAAACACTACCAGAATCGTTTGCTACTCGTGCACAATGGATATCAGCCCCCGGGGCGAGGCCTATATCATCGGGATGTGAGATTCCCCCGCGACTGGCTACAATTCCTGCCATCCATGTATCGTGGTTAACGGGTTCAATACCATCACCTGAGAAATCGTAGTTGAAGGCATGTGTTAAACCTGTGGGGCTGCCATTTGCATCTTTATCATGAAACGCCTCATGAGTCGTAAGAATGTTCCGTGCAGCAATCAAGCCGACATTGACATCTTCGCCGATTTCGCCAAGCTCATGAACTGCCTGAGCATTTGAGCCGCCTTGCGCTGTAGATTCCGCCAAGGCATATACCTTTTGTATGGCTAAATCATGGCATAGAATAACAGTGCAGACAGCCCCCACCATCAAAACATATCTGTATTTTGGCACATCACCCTCCCAGACTGATTTTTAGAAACATTATAGCAGAATTTCAGTTGTTTTTCAAGGTAAATTTGCCCTTACGGATGCAGCATTTGGGTTCATGTCCTGTCTTAGCCATTCAACAAATTTTGCCAGGCCATCCTGGATGGTTGTCGTGGGCTTATACCCCAGCTCTCTAACGGCTTTAGTTACATCAGCATACGTACGTTCGACGTCGCCTGGCTGAGGGGGCAGGTATTCTTTAACTGCTTTTTTGCTAAGCGCCTTTTCGATTTCGGCAATCAAATCGTTGACCAATATCGGGCGTGATTCGCCGAGATTATAGATACTGAAACCGGAGCATTTGTTCATTGCTGCGACGGTTCCGTCGATTATATCATCGATGTAAGTGAAGTCCCGCATCATAGTGCCATCACCATAAACCGGTATGGGTTTATCCTGCTCGATGAGCTTAGCGAATTTGTGAATGGCTAAATCGGGTCTTTGCCGAGGGCCATAGACGGTGAAAAAACGCAGGGGAGTTATGCAAATTCCGTAAAGGTGATGATATGTGTGGCAGATAAGCTCCCCAGCCTTTTTGGTCGCGGCGTAAGGTGAGATTGGGAAATCAACGCTGTCTCCCTCAGAAAAGGGAACCTTTTTATTGTTACCATAGACGCTCGAGCTTGAGCCGAAGATGAACTTATTGACTTTGTGTTTTTTGGCTGCCTCAAGCAAGACCGTTGTTCCGTTTATATTGACATCGGCGTAAAGCAATGGCTGAGCGATTGATGGCCGAACACCGGCCCTGGCGGCCAGGTGTATGATTATTTCAACACCGTCACCGATGGCTTTATCCATAGCTGCGCTATCGCGAATATCGGCTTCAATAAGCTGGAAATCTTTATTTTTAAGACAACCGGTAATGTTGCGGTGTTTGATTTGAGGGTCGTAAAAATCATCGAAATTGTCAACGCCAGCTATAATCCAGCCGTCGTTAAGAAGCCGCTCGCATAAATGTGAGCCGATGAAACCAGCAGCACCTGTTATCAATGCTTTCATAAGACTTTACATTATGCTGAATAAATAATGATTGCACCAATGGCCAAACCGACTACAGCCATAATTCGAAGTAGCACAACCGATTGTTTTTGCCACCAGTCAATGTAGGATTTAACCTTTTCAAGGCCGAGTATAAATATCAACAGTCCCGATATTATGAAAAGAATCCCAAAGGCAAATATTACCCAGAACTGCTTACATTCGCGCGCGGCAAATAAAAAAACAATTGCCAGCACAAACCTTATCAGTGCTGCAAAATACATACGCCTGCCCTGCT
>CAZTWR010000287.1:0-2431 GCA_964618055.1 uncultured Pirellulales bacterium
GCCCCGTTAGAAGTAAGCCCTTCCGGGAGACTGGCAGAACTCCGCTGCACACTTCTAACGGGGCGGGCCGTCAATAATGGGTCATCGGCGATTACCGTATTGATACCGACCAATATCCCCTGCACACGCCGGCGTAGTTTATGCACATCTTTTCTGCTTTGTTCTCCCGAAATCCACCGCTTTTCATTTCCTTCTGGGTATGACAATTTACCATCGAGGCTTTGCGCCCACTTCAATATTACCCAGCATTTACCCGTAGTGGCAAACTTGATGAAGGGTGCGTTAAGTAACCGGGCTTCTTTCTCACACAGGCCAACCTGCACATCAATTCCTGCGTTGCGCAATTGCTCTAACCCAGCACCGTGGGCGTGCTCTGAGGGGTCAATCGTTGCAACAACAACTTTCGCTAACTTAGCGGCGATAATTGCATCTGTGCAGGGTGCGGTTTTGCCGCTATGGCAGCACGGCTCAAGTGTAACATACATTGTAGCTCCCTGGGGGTTAACAGCGAGCTTCTTGCAATCGGCAAGGGCGTTTATTTCCGCGTGGCCACCGCCGAATCTCTTGTGCCAGCCTTTGCCGATAATTTGATTTGATTTGACGATGATCGCACCGACTGCCGGATTCGGCTCAACGGACCCAATGCCTCGCTGCGCCAGTTTCAGGGCCATCTGCATGTACTTCACACTGACTTCCACTGACTTTGACACCAACTGTCACTGACTTTTACCGATTGTCAGTTTGCGTTCCAGCTTGCAGCTGGATGTGTTTCTTTCTATCGTTTGTATAAATAACCCGCTTTATATCAACTCCGCCAGAGCTAAAATTTATAAGGAATCCTAACTCATATTCACTATTTCGTAAATAACTATAAAGTTGATCTATCATCTTACGTGGCATCTGTTCCAAAGCTTTTAATTCAATAATTATTTTGTCTTCAACTATGAAGTCGGGCTGATATGAACCAATTATTTTTTTAGTCTTTGGCGAATATATTTTGATTGGTTTCTCACGTTCATATTTTATTCCTTGCAGGCTTAGCTCCTCAGCAAAAGCTCTTTGATATAATACCTCTTTGTGACCTGGCCCATAGTTTTTCCTGACTTCTATTGCAGCACCACGAATCCGATAGCTTAACTCTTTGTATAATAAAACTTTCTTGTCCTTAGTTTCGTCCATATTGGTCGGTGTTAGTCCGTGTTTCAGTCCGTGTTAATCAGTGTTAGGAATTCCTTTTCGCTAATGACTTTGACGCCGAGTTTCCGTGCCTTATCGAGTTTGCTTCCTGGTTCTTTGCCGGCTAATACAAAATCGGTTTTCTTGCTCACGCTGCCGGACGGCCTTCCCCCTGCCTCCCTGATTGCATATTCAGCCTGCTGGCGTGTGAAGTTTTTCAAAGTACCCGTAACAACAATCGTCTTGCTGGCAAGTTTACCGCTTCGTTTTGCTCTCGGCCTTTCCGGTTTTATCCCTGCGGCTAATAAACCATCAATAACCGCCCGATTTCTTTTATTTCTGAAATACTCATAAACACTTTCTGCCATCGTTGGCCCAATTTGGTCTATACCTTCAAGTGCCTCTTTATCAGCACCCATAAGCACGCTAAGAGAGCCGAAGTGTTCGGCAAGAATCTGGGCTGATTGGCCCCCAATGTGACGAATACCCAAAGCGGCAATTAGCCGCCATAATGGTCGAGTCTTGCTCGCCTCTATTGCTTCTATTACATTTGTGGCGCTTTTATCTGCCATCCGCTCCAGCCCAGCTAACTCAGCCTTTTGTAGTTTATAAAGCTCTGCAAAATTCTTCACCAGGCCAGTATCAACCAATTGTTCGATTAGAGCGTCTCCTAAATTTTCGATATCCATTTGGCCCCGACCGGCAAAATACTTCAATCTCTCTTGTAGTTGCGCCCTGCAGTTTGGATTAATGCACCTGATATAAACCCCATCTTCATCTTTCTTAACTTTCCGCCCGCAATTGGGGCATTTTTTTGGTATTTTGAAGGGCATCGCACCGGCAGGTCTTAACCGCTTCTTCACCTCCACCACCTGTGGTATTATCTCGCCAGCCTTTTCAACCAGCACCGTATCGCCTTGTCGAACGTCCAGCCGTCTTAGTTCATCGAAGTTGTGCAGACTCGCCCGCCTAACCGTTGTGCCTGACAGCTGGACGGCAGTTAAATTTGCCACTGGCGTCAAAATCCCGCTTTTGCCAACTTGGACATCGATTGATTCGACGATTGTCGCCGCTCGCTCAGCGGGGAACTTGTAGGAAATACACCACCGAGGTGCCCTGCCTGTAGCGCCAAGGGAGGCCTGCTGGTCGAAGCGGTCAACCTTTATCACCATTCCGTCAATTTGGTAGTCCAGCTTTAACCGCTTTTCACTCCAGCTAAGACAAATATTTAGTGCCTCATCTATATCTTTGGCCT
>CAZTWR010000288.1:0-2409 GCA_964618055.1 uncultured Pirellulales bacterium
TACCAAAAATTCGCTGGTTCAACTATAAAAATCACTTATAGGCCTGTCGATTGGCGTTTATTGCGGCAATACGGTCGGGTTTTGAAAATATTGCATTGCCAGCTACAATAGTATCAGCACCGTAGGAAACTACAAGCGGTGTGGTTTGAGGGGTTATCCCGCCATCAACTTCCACACGTATATCAGGGCCTACAATTTCCCTGACTTTAATAATCCTCTTTGCCGCTTCCGGCATAAACTGCTGTGCCCCAAAACCCGGATGAACCGTCATTACCAGAACCATATCACAAAGTGGCGCAACCGCCTCTACCGCCTCTACCGGCGTATCGGGATTGAGGCATACCCCTGCAGTACATCCGAACTCGTGTATCTTATCAACAAGCTTCTCCGGCTCATCAGCCGCTTCAATGTGAAATGTAATATGATTAACGCCAGCCTCGACGAAGCGCTCGGCATATTCAGCCGGTTCGCTTATCATCAAATGACTGTCGAAGACCAGACTGCTGTACTTGCGAAGTTTTGCGACTACCGGCGGGCCGATTGTAATATTCGGGACGAAGTGGCCATCCATAATATCCAGATGCACCATTTTCACACCAGCCGACTCAATCGCAGCTATCTCGTCAGCTAATCTGGCAAAATCGGCGCTCAATATCGATGGCGCAATCTCGATTGTCCCTGCTTTGGGTAGTTTTTTAGCCACAGAGTATTCCTTTTATTTTTTATTTTATAGCCACAGAGAACGCAGAGGTCACAGAGATTTATTTTCTAATTATTTTATTTAGAACTTTGTCAAGTTCCTTTTCATTTTTGTTGTTTAGATCAATCTCGAATATTTCCTCTGCAATTATCTTTTGTTTCGTAGTTATTATTCTTCTGGCAATCTTTATTTTAGTTGCTCCCTTTTTTGTGAAAGAATCGATAGATAACGAAAATAGGAGTTTGAGAAAATTATACATTGTGGTTACGGCTCGGAGAAAGGCCAACAATTCAGGTCCACTTTCATGTTGTTCCAATATTAGTTGTTCATTATGGAATGTTAATACAGCAAAACCTTCGTGTTCTATTGGTCCTTGCGGATGAATTTCATTATTTATTTTTGTCCAAAGTTCCGGCACACAATCAGAGCAACAGCAAAATCCCCGGATGGGCTCAACTTTCAAGAATACCATATCGCCATCTTTAGGACTGTTTTTCACGAAAGTTTTTATTGTTTCTTTTTTCACTATATTTCTCTGTGCTCTCTATGGGCTGTTAGAGGGCTACTCGTTTAATACCGTCGACAAGTCTTTTTTCTCCAAAGTTAATTATCAAGCCTCGTTTGAGGTTTGTAGCTTTAAGATAGGAGAGAGTTTGTGCTAAAGCCACTTCGGGCATTTGGGACAGCGCCTTTATTTCTACGACCACTTCATTTTCAACAAGCAAATCAAGTTTTTGACCTTTGATGATATGTCCTTTGTAGATGATATCACAATTAACCTGTCTTTGGAATTTTATACCTGTTAGGTTGAACTCATGACACAGAGCCTCTTCATAAATAGATTCGAGTAAACCAGGGCCAAGTATTTTATGCACTTCAATAGCAGCCCCGATTATCTTTTCTGTCAACTCGTCCATGCCGTTTTTTTATATCTCGGTGTTCTCCGTGTCCTCTGTGGCTAAAACATTGTTTTTTAAGATTCTCTGTGGCTGTTATTTTTCATCGAGGATTTCGAGGCACTTGAATTTTTTGCCCTCTAAGAACTCAAGTGAAGCCCCGCCGCCGGTAGAAATATGGCTTACCTTGTCTTGAAGGCCAAGCTTTGTTATAGCGCTTGCACTATCACCACCACCGATTATGCTGCGAGCTCCTTTGTCCGTAGCCTCAGCGACAGCCAAAGCAACCGCCTTCGTCCCTTCGTCAAAAGGCGGCAGTTCAAAGACACCCATCGGGCCATTCCAAACGATTGTCTGCACACCGGTAAGTTTCTCCACAAAAAGCTTTCTCGTCTCCGGACCAATGTCCAAGCCCTGCCAGCCAGCTTCAATATCACCGGTGACTATCTTTTTCTCGGCTCCAGCTTTGAATTCGGTGGCAACTACTGTATCAACCGGCAAGACCATTTCACAGCCAATCTCTTTGGCCTGCTCCTGTAATTCAGTTGCTTTATCCAGAAAGCCATCCTCGCACAAGCTTTTGCCGATTGCTCGTCCCTCAGCCTTGAAAAACGTGTAGGCCATTGCACCGCCAATCAATATGAAATCAACCTTGTCTAACAGATTCTCAATTACACCTATCTTATCGGAAACCTTTGCTCCGCCCAGTATTGCCACGAATGGCCTTTCAGGATTATTGACCGTTTCACCGAGGAACCTGAGCTCTTTTTCTATCAAAAAACCGATGACTCTTGGCTTACCTTCCATCATCAA
>CAZTWR010000289.1:0-2396 GCA_964618055.1 uncultured Pirellulales bacterium
CGAATGGGCTTGGTGACAACGGTGTATATTTGTTTTTGCTGGATGTCGCTGGTTAATGAATAAATTGAAACTATTATCGTGAGCAAACAGAGTAAAAAACTGGTGAGCGAAAGGCCGTAGCTTACAAAGGTCTGGAGTTTGCCTTTCAAGGTGCCGTCGCCTGTCATCGAAACACCCATAACAGGGAGCAGAACAATCAGCAAGATTACAAAGACAGCAGCAATTCTCATCCTCAGGGCCTGCTTTAGAGTATTTGTGGCGACAGCCCAGATACTACGCATTGCCGGAGTCTCCTGCCTGTGGTTTGTCAGTTTGCTCACTGTCGACTTTTTGGTCTGATGAGCGGTCTGTGAGTTGGTCTAAAATGCTCTTTTTGACTTGCTCTTTCTGAGGTGCTTTTGGTTCAACCGGTTTTGTTTTAACGACGGGCTTAGATTCGGCTGGTTCGGCCAGCTCAGTCAGCTTGCTAAGTAACTGCTCATCTGGTTTAGCTTGGGAAGCTTCAACTGGGGCGACCTGCCTTGTTGTTGGAGGTTTTGAGGGGACTTCCCGCGATACGGGTGTGGAGACAAGTTTATCGAGTATGCTTTCGGCCTGGGCGTCAGGGGCAAGAAAATGGCCGATTTGGGTGGTACTAATTGCACCGCTTGTGGGTGAGGAAAGCTGCTGGGCTTCGGCAACGGTTTTGATGAAAAATGTTTCAAGCTTATCCATTGGTGAGGTGACAACACAATCAGCTTGTTCGTCCCGGACTATCCGCTTTATTCTCTCGAGGGCAGTATCGCTGATGGAGCCGGTAGTAATCTGTTTTTTGTTTGTCTGCTGCAAAAGCTCTTTGACTTTACCTTCAGACTGGATTTTACCGCCGTAAAGAATTGCAATTCTATCGCATACATCTTCAACATCAGCAAGCAAATGACTGCAAAGCAAAACGGTTTTACCGCGTTTTGCAAGCTGCAAGATTAAATCCTTTATCTGTCTCGTTCCGATAGGGTCGAGTCCCGTCGTCGGTTCATCCAGCATTAACAGGTCCGGGTCGTTTATGAGCGCCTGTGCCAGTGCGATTCTTCGTGCCATTCCTTTTGAAAAGGTTCCAACTGGTCTGTTTGCGACGGCCTTTAGGCCGACCATATCGAGCAGTGCTTCTATGCGCATGTTCCGTACTTTGGCAGGCAAACCAAATAATCTGCCGTAAAAGTCCAATGTCTCACGGGCGTTCAAATACCTGTACAGATAGGACTCCTCAGGCATAAAGCCTATGCGAGCGTTAATTTTAGGGTCGGTGGCATCACCGCCGAGACACAGGGCTTTGCCCTTTGTGGGATAAAGTAAGCCGAGCAGCACTTTCAATGTTGTTGTTTTGCCTGAGCCGTTAGGGCCCAAAAGGCCAAACACTTCATTATACCGAATCTGTAGATTCAGGTCGTCGACGGCATAAACCCTGTCCCGCCCCCACCAGTCGGAGAAAATTTTGGTCAAAGAAAAAGTTTCAACAGCGTATTCCATAGCTTCGTATCTCGTATTTCATATATCTTGAATGAAGATGCACTTGATGCATCGCAATTATGGTTCCTGGCTGAGCTCCTCGCCATATCGGACAAGCCGGGCACTATTAAAAACAACAATCAATGAGCCGACGAAATGCAGCACTGCGGCGTAAATGGTCGACAGCCATGCAGCAGCGGCAGCAGCAACACCAAGAATGATAAAAATAATTCCGAAGCAAAGGTTCTGATTGATAACGCCTCTGGTTTTTCGCGAAAGCCGAACAAGAAAAGGCAGTCGCTTTAAATCGTTACTCATAAGTGCAATGGAAGCGGAATTTATAGCGACATCACTTCCAGCAGCCCCCATAGCAATGCCAAGGTCGCCTGCTGCCAGGGCCGGTGCATCGTTTATGCCGTCACCAACCACGGCGACGGTGTGTCCATCAACTTTAATTTGCTCAACAATTGAGAGTTTGTCCTGTGGTAAACACTGGGCTTTAAAATCGGTACAGCCCAGCTCAGCAGCGACACGGTTGGCGACCTCATCCCTGTCTCCGGTGAGCATAGTTATCCTCTTTATGCCGATGTCAAGCAGTTCAGTGACGGCCTGGTGGGCCTGTGGCCTGGTTTTGTCCTGCAGGCCAATCCAGCCTATGCACTTTGAATCCTTTGCCACATAGAGAGTGCTGAAGCCCTGCTCTTCATGAAGGCCCGGGTCGGAGATATTGGTTATATCAACGTTGTTTTCCTTCAGGAATGTGTCTCTGCCAACAATAATTTCGGCGGAGTCAACGAGGGCAGTTACGCCCTTACCGGGGGTTTCTTTAAAATTGTCCGTGGCTGGTAGTGTAAGCTTTGCCTCTTTTGCTACCTCCTGCAGTGCTCTTGCTGCGGGGTGTTTACTCATCT
>CAZTWR010000290.1:0-2365 GCA_964618055.1 uncultured Pirellulales bacterium
TCGTGATTTTCTCAAGTCCCGCGGTTTTTTGGAAGTTGAGACGCCGATGATGCAGCAACAGGCTGGCGGAGCCGCGGCAAAGCCTTTTGTGACGCATCATAAGAGTTTGGATATGGAGCTGTTCCTACGGATTGCGCCGGAGTTGTTTCTAAAGAGACTGCTGGTTGGTGGAATGGAAAAGGTCTTTGAGATAAACCGTAATTTCCGCAATGAGGGACTGAGCAGGGAACACAACCCGGAATTTACAATGCTGGAATTGTATCAGGCCTATGCTGATTATAATGTGATGATGGATTTGACTGAGGAACTTATCTGTCTGTTGGTGGAGAAATACTGTAACAGTGGACGGGTTCAGTTTGGTGAAGAGACAGTTAATTATTCGAAACCGTGGCGTCGGGTCAAATATGCCGAGTTGCTGAAAGAATACGGTGATTGCGACCCTGATGATTTACCATCCGTTGGGGCCAAGGCGAAGGAGCTTGGACTTGATGTGACTAAAATGGACCCGGTTGTAGTTATCGATAAAGTTTTTGAGGCTACCGTTGAGGGCAATCTGGTTAATCCTACTTTTGTTATAGATTATCCGGCGGTACTGTGTCCATTAACGAAGCGTAAAAAAGACAATCCAAGATATGCGGAACGATTTGAGCTTTATATAGCAGGAATGGAGCTGGCTAACGCCTATACAGAGTTGAACGACCCAGCTGTTCAGGAGGAGAACTTCAAAATCCAGCTTCGGGGACAAGAAGAAACAATGGCAAAGATGGATGCCGATTTTATAACGGCGCTGAAGTATGGTATGCCGCCGGCAGGGGGTTTGGGTATCGGAATTGACAGATTGGTGATGGTTCTAACCGGTGCTACGAGTATTCGTGACGTGGTGTTGTTTCCACTTCTGAGACCTGTCTCCGAATGAAACGATTGGGCTCGATATGCTAAAATTGTTTTTGTGGCTGCGATACCTGCGTAAGAAAAAGATTGTATTTTTGAGTATAGCAGCAGTTGCTTTGTCAGTGGCGTTGCTGATAGTCGTTGCCAGTTTGTTCGGGGGTTTTATCGATGTTTTCGAGCAAAGTGCGGTTGAAGCGATAGGCGATGTAGTTCTTGGCCCGCCGGTTAAGTTTTCAAAATACGAAGAGCTTATTGAGCGTCTGGAGCAAACAAGTGTGGTAGAGGCAGCGACAGCGACGCTGTCGGCTGAGGGACTATTGCATTTGGGCAAAGGTAATGTTCGTGGAGTGGAGATTTGGGGGGTCTCGAATCTAGATACTCGATTCTCGATGCTCGAACGAGTATCCGGGAACGAGCGTCCAGCATCAAAGAACGAGCATCCAGTATGTGGATTTGTGGGAATCGGGGTGGTGGCGGAGCCGGATGAAGAGACGGATGAGTATGATTTTGATGCGGTTAGAAAGGTGATTGGTCGGCAGGCTGTTCTTACAACGGGGGCGGTGATAAGAACACAGGAGGAAAGTAAGGCGGCGGTCAGAAGGAAAACCGTAAAATTTACCATTGCGGACGTTGTTTTCACGGGTGTTTATTATCTTGATAAGAGACTGGTGTATCTACCTATAGAAGAACTTCAAAGAGTTTTGTACCCGAATGAAAGCGATGGTGTTGCCGGCCAGATTCAAATTAAGCTGAGAGCAGACGCCGAGACCGATGTTGCACTTGCGCAGATTCGCGGCGTGTGGGAGGATTTTGCTACTGAGCAGCTTGGTTGGGAGTCGTATCTTATAAGAGGAACAGGAATTGCCACAGCTAAACAGATGCAAAGTAAATATGTGGCAGAGTTTAGGAAGCAGATGGGGGTTTTGTTGTTGATATTTGGCGTTGTGAGTTTAAGTGCAGTTCTGCTGATTTTTTGCATATTCTATATGATAGTTGAGACCCGACAGAAGGACATCGCGATAATAAAAAGTTGTGGGGCGACGAATGGTTCGGTGGCATTGATTTTTGTCGGTTTCGGCATTTGTGTCGGGCTAATCGGTTCGGGGATAGGGATGATACTGGGTGATATTGTAACAAAGAATGTGAATACTATCGAAGAGTGGATAAGGATAATCTTTGGTTTGAAGCTTTGGAAAAGTAGCGTGTATATGTTTAGTAAGATACCGAATGAAGTTGATTGGGGTTCAGCCTTGCCTATAGTATTGTCGGCAGTTATAGCGGCGGCTGTGGGGGCATTGATACCGGCGATTATTGCAGTAAGGACGCGGCCGGTCAATATCTTAAGGTATGAATAAATAGTTTTAAGAATGTATAAGGTTATTTTGTCATTTCGTTACCTGCTTAAGAGACGCATCAGTTATCTGGCATTTTTGGCGGTGGCACTTTGCGTCTTTATAGTAGTTGTGGTGATGAC